>JBDNIB010000626.1:0-1648 GCA_041688535.1 Prosthecobacter sp. | reverse complement strand
GACGGCGACCGATCCGTGGGAGAAGCGCATGGCGGAAGGGATTGCCTTCCTGCAACGCAAGGCGAAGGAGGCCAAGAATGGCTAAGCAGATCACCGACGAAGACTTGGACCTGCTCGGTGAGCTGGGAGTGGAGGCCGAACCCGCCGCCAGCGGCGGACGCACGGCACGCGAGCAGCGGATCATCGCTGGCTTTGAGGAGATCGAGCGCTTTTTCAGCGAGCATGGCCGAGTGCCGGACCACGGCGAGGAGCTGGACATCTTTGAACGGCTCTATGCGGTGCGGTTGGATCGAATCCGCGCCTCGGCGGAGTGTCGCGACATTTTGAAGGGCCTGGATGCGCAGGGCTTGCTGGGTGCTGAAATCTCAAGCTCGATCGTCCGTGAAGAGCCGCCATTGAGCGATGACGAGTTGCTGGCGTCCCTCGGCGTAGATGCGGTGCCTGAACATGATGTGACCCAGCTCACGCACGTGCGCTCCCGCGATGAAATCAAAGCCGCCGAGGAAGTCGCCCAGCGCAATCCCTGTGCGGACTTTGAGACCTTCAAGCCGGTATTAGAGAAGGTGCAGGAGGAACTGGCATCAGGTCAGCGCCAGACGCTGAAATACAAGGACAACGCCGACGTGAAGAAGGGTGACCTGTTCATTCTGGACGGCCAGAAGGTCATCGTGGCAGACTTGGGAGAGCCCTTTGTGAGCGACTACGGGCGGCAGGACTGCCGCCTGCGCGTGGTCTATGACAACGGCACGGAAAGCGATCTGCTGGTGCGCTCGCTCCAGCGTGCGCTGAACAAAGACAAGGCCAGCCGGCGCATTACGGAGCCGGGTTTTGGCCCCTTGTTCTCGGACGAAGAGTCCGACGACGATCTGCCGACGGGTTACATCTATGTGCTGCGGAGTAAATCCGAGCATGCCTTTGTCGCCGCCAACCGCACGGTGCTCCACAAGATCGGGGTGACGGGTGGCGACGTGAAAAAGCGGGTGGCCAACGCGAAGAAGGACCCCACCTACCTGCTGGCGGAAGTGGAGATCGTCGCGACCTTCAAACTGGCGAACATTAACCGGACCAAGCTCGAAGCGCTGTTGCACAAGTTCTTCGGGGCTGCCCGGCTCGATCTGGAGTTGAAGGATCGCTTTGGCGGACAGGTGGAGCCGAGAGAGTGGTTTTTGGTGCCGCTACCGGTCATCGAGGAAGCCATTGAGTTGCTGAAGGCTGGAACCATCAGCGAGTTCCGGTATGACTCGGAGTCTGCGCAGATCGTCGCACGTGCTGGGGGATCGGGAAGCTGAACGGTAGGGAAGGGCCGAGGAGGCGATTCCTGACAGCCGCCTTTCCTCGCTGCCTTCACCGCCGCCAGCCAGTCGCCCGCAAGCGTTGGAACAGATCGAGCTGCCGTTCGCCCATCCGGTCCTTCGTGAAGCCGAACACCGCTTTTGACAGCGGGGCATCCTGCGCGCTACAACAGGGACGCCGAGAAGGTGACAGGGTACCATTTTGCATCCATTTATCCGCGCCTCAGTTGAATCCGCTGAGCGGTTCCAGACCCCTTTCATGACTCCCGCCATCCTCATCATCGACGCCGTACTGCCGTTCAATCGTGCCGACGAGAGTGTCGCCGCGTTTGGCACGCAGCGGACCGCTTTCATTG
>JBDNIB010000625.1:0-1562 GCA_041688535.1 Prosthecobacter sp. | reverse complement strand
CGGCGACATCTATATCGTGGACGGCTACGGCTCGCAGTTTGTGCTGCACTATGATGCACGCGGCAAATTCATCCAACGTTTCGGCGGCAAGGACGGCGTTCCCGCCGAAGAACGGCTCAACAATGCGCACGGCATCGCCATTGACACCCGCCAAGGCGTGGACAAAGCCACCGTCATCGTCACCTCGCGTGTCGACAACTGCTTCCGCCGCTTCACGCTCGATGGCAAATACCTCGAAACACTCGCCGTTCCCGGTGCCATGGTCTGCCGCCCCGTGATTGCCGGCCAGGAACTCTACGCTGGAGTTTGCTGGTCCAAAACACCCGAGATCAACAAGCTCCCGCAGAACCCCAGCGGCTTCACCGTCATCCTCGACGCCACAGGCAAAGTCGTGAGCGCCCCCGGCGGCACTGAACCCGTCTATGAAGATGGCAAACTCAAGCCGCTGATGCAGGCGGAGCGCATTTTTGATCATGGGCACGATGTCTGCGTCCTCGACACCGGTGATCTCATCGTCTGTCAGTGGAACGCCTTTCAGACCTACCCGATCAAGCTCGAAAAAGTGGCCGCCTAATCATAACCCGCCATGAAATACCTCACGATCGTGCGTCACGCCAAGTCCAGCTGGGGTCAGCCTGGACTCGCGGATCATGATCGGCCGCTCAATGAACGCGGCCAGCGCGCGGCACCTGCCGTCGCCACGTTTCTGCACCGAACTTACTTCGGAGGCAACGGCTCCCCTGCCCTGCTGCCGCTACCGGATCGCCTCGTCTCCAGCACCGCGCAGCGCGCCCTCAGCACCGCGCAGATCATGCGCGAGACCTTCGCCCTTCCAGTGGACCGGTTGATCCTCGAATCGCAGCTCTATCTCGCCGACCCCGAGCGCATCCTGCACACCCTGCGCGATTTCGAGGAAAGCTGGCAGCACGCCATGATTTTCGGCCACAACCCCGGCCTGCATGACTTCGCCGAGCAAATCCTCGCCCGCGCGAACATCCCCAGGGTGCCCACCTGCACCGCCGTCATCATGGCCTTCCCTCACGAGTTCTGGGGCCTCGCCGACTGGCATGAAGCCCAGCTCATCGGCTACATCACTCCCAAATCGCTCGAACGCCGCTTTCCCGAGCTGTATGGCCACATCTCGCAGGGAGACGGGGATGATTGAGTTTTTTGGGAGAGAACCTGCCCTCTTGACCGAATCCCGGTCATCCCGTTAATTTCCAGTGTTTACAAGCAGCTCGACTCGGCATAAAACATGCTTTGTTCCACACGTCTCCCGAATGGCCGTGCGGCACGAGACTTTCCCACTCACTTTCTGACTCCCGGCGAATGATTGATCTAATCTCCAAAGGCGGACCGCTGGTATGGCTCCTGATCGGGTGCCTGTGCTTCGCGGGAGCCATTTTTATTGAACGGCTGGCCTACTTCCATCGTGCCAGCATGAACGTGGGCGAGTTCCTCGCGGGACTTGCCAGTCTGATCCGCCGCAAAAACTTTGCCGAGGCGCTACAGGAATGCGTGGCGACGCGGGTACCGGCAGGACGCGTGATCCATGCGGCGCT
>JBDNIB010000624.1:0-3047 GCA_041688535.1 Prosthecobacter sp. | reverse complement strand
CTGCGCCTTGAGGTCATCGACAAGCCCGCCGGTGACGAGCCCACCACCTGGAGTGTCTGCTACATCCCGAACAAGGGCCAGAAGCACGGTTATGGCTGCATCGGCACCGGCGTTTACACCAAGGCGGGCGTGTATGAGAAGGACATCGTCATGACCACCTTCTGGCAGAACGACGACATCGTTTGGAGCGAGGGCATCAAGGAAATGCACCTCGTCATCAAGGACAACAGCGGCGGCAAAGGCCACGCCCACCAGCGCCCCGACCATGAAAAGTTCTTCCCCACGAAGGTGCGCATGACGCTGATCCAGGTGTCGAAAGGCGCGACGTATGATCCGAAGTTGGTGCCGGCTTTGTCGACGAACACAGAAAAGAAATAGCCGAGGAATCAGGTGGCACCCATCGTTTAGGTCCGGAAAGTTGCTCTATCCTCTCGATCACGGCTCTGCTTCAATCTCCCTCATGAGACGCTTCACCCTAACCTTCCTCACCGGACTGCTCACCTGCTTTATGGGATCAACGCAACAGGCTGCTGCTGAACCGATTCAGGTGAAAGCTCGTTTTGTGGGTGAAGACGGCAGCGCCCTGGCGGGAATGACCGTGCGTATGGTCATCGGCAGCGAGAAAGACTCCCGCGCTCCGAATGCGGGCAAGACATTCACCACTGATGGGAATGGCCGGGTGACTTACACGGCCGATGCACCGATCAAGGAGCGCAAAATTCAGGTTGGCTCCGCCTTCTTCCGTTCAGCCTCGCAATTGATCGAGGTCGGTGTCGAGATGGAATTGCTCGGTCGTCGGGCGCTCTATTGGGTCGAGCTGGATCTCGTTAAAGCAGGCCCATTGATGGGCCAAGCAACCTATGTGGCAGGTTCCAGTGGCCGCTTTGATCGGATGCTGAAGTTCAGCGACAAAACGCATAGCTGGTCCTTTCCTGACGATCCCAAAGGCATGCAACTGACTGGCACGGGTGCCAATGTTCTCGAACACTCCATGCTGAAAAACGCCACCACCGGCCGCTGGAAAATTGATTTGAAGATCGAAAAGCAGAAGTGGGAGCAGCGCTGAAGCAGCTTAACCACCTTTTTTTGAAGCCGATCACATTCTCCCGTGCAAACCACGCCGTGCCCTGTCGCGGTCCATCCACATCCTGCACCACGCGTGCCACGAGCGTTTCCGTGAGCCGCAGCACCAGCGTGCTGCCATTTTGCAGGACGTCGCACCGATCCGGTGTGATGCCGTGGGCGAGGGCGGTTTCCGTGGCGGCGCGGATGGGGAGATCGGTCGAGGGCATAGCTTGAAAGGGAGCGCGGACACTCTTGTCCGCTTCTGGCGATGGCCGCAACGTCCACAAGTTTCAACCCACCAGCTCACACGACTTCACGCACGCGCCTTCCATCGTGGCGATCCACTTCACGCGCCAGCCAGCGATCTCCGTCGCATACTGCCGCTCCGCATCTTCGTGATACGCCGGCTGCGGTTGCAGCGCGAGCGATTGGTCAATGATCACACGCACCTCCTCCGGCACGCTGCTCTCGCAGTTCCATCGCACTGGCAGACGCACCGGCACCTCATCCGCGAAGCCACTGCAAGCCTCTGGGACCGAGTCAGCAAAGCGGATATAGGGTTTGATGTCGAGAATCGGGGTGCCATCGACGAGATCGACGCCGGAGACGAACAGACGCGGCGCGGCATCGCCTTCCAGTTCCACGCGGTCGAGTTTCACCACGCTCAGCGTCAACCGGTTGGGCCGAAACGGGGAACGCGTGGCAAACACCCCGCGCCGCTCATTGCCGCCGAGACGCGGTGGGCGCACCGTGAGCGAGGTCGGCTCCTCCGTGACGAGATGAAATTGCGTGATGAGCCACAGGTGGCTGAACTGCTCAATGCCGCGTACGGCCTCGGCGCGACGATACGCCGCCGCAAACTCGATCACGCCCCACGCACTGGGCACCAAACCCGACTGCCTCGGCACGCCGAACTTGTCCGTGTAGCAGGTGCGCAGCGTGGCGATGACGTTCAGGACGGGCATGGGGCAAATCAAAGCGGAAGGTCACTCACCACGATAGCCGCGCCAGAGCCACACCAGCGTGTCGGCCAGTGTTTGCTCGAAGACCCGTTTATCGCAGTGGCCGGAGGCCTTGCTGAGGATGAAGCGGTGATGGTAGCCTTTCTTCGCGAGCGCTACCTCCGTCCGCAGGCCCGCCATCACCCAGTTGTGATAAGTCTCTTCCGGGTCGTTGGCGCGATTATCGTTCTCCGACACATGCGTGAAGATGCGCAGCGGTTTCACCTCGCTCGTTTCGATGAGTTTCATGCCCGAGTGATACTCCCATGCGCCGAGTGGGAACTGGGCCTCCTCCGGCGCGTCGTCATCCTGCTGATCCACGAAGGTGCCGGAATACGCGATGATGCGGCGGAACCAGTCGGGGCGGAACCAGCCCATCGTCAATGCGGCTGCACCACCCGAGCTACAGCCCATCACGCCACGGCCCCATGGATTTTCGGTGAGCGCGAATTTGGGGTAGGCGGTCTTGATCTCCGCGTTGTTCAGCACGGCTGGCAAAACCTCCTCGTGGATGAAACGCGCGAGCCGGTCGGACATCGTGTCGTATTCCAGGCCGCGTTCGCTGTTCTTGCCATCGTTGCCGCCGTTCTCCACCGCCACCGCGATGAATGCCGGCAGCAGTCGGCTCGGGTCTTTAGAAATAGTCAGGTTGTCCAGCGCATGCCCTACCTGGACGATCTTGCCCGGGCCGTCATGGATGATGAGCACCGGTGCCTTCGTGCCATCCTTGTAAGCTACCGGCACATAGACCGTGATCTTGCGCTCGGTGCGCACGGGCTTCTTGTCGGGCTCAAGCGTCTTGTCGCTGCCTTGAAAGACTTGGCTGTCCGCCAGTGGCATCTTAAACACGAACGTCTTGCCCTGCGGATTGCCGCGATCGGTGAGATCAGGATCGACTTGGTAGTCAGGCCCGATGGTGAAGTAGCCATCGCCTTCCGCGCCGGGTTGCTCCACAGCGGTGTCTGCGGCATTTGCGGTGAG
>JBDNIB010000623.1:0-1996 GCA_041688535.1 Prosthecobacter sp. | reverse complement strand
GGGCATGGAACTGCGAAGATGGCAAGCGGCGGCGCATGGGGCAAGGTGAAGCATCACTTGCTCTTTGATTCAGTTGCACTACAGTGCGGTTCTCCAAAACGGGGGCGTACTGGTTTCGACGGGTAGCCTTAGTTCGGAGCTGCATGCCGAGGATGATTCGTTGGCCTCGTTAAACACCGGATCAAAAAACATAAATGCAAACTCTAACGAGCTAGCACTCGCAGCTTAAGCCCTGCGACATCGTTCAGGCAATGTCTGGTAGCCTGAACGATGCCACTACCAGGCTGGTTTGATCATCGGGCGACCGGGTGGCAAACGAGACTCAACAGGACGCTGGGTGAAGAGTAGGCTGTCCCTCGCCGCCTCCCACCGAGACCAAAGGAGAGACTGAGCATGGAGACGCTACGGATGATGGTTATTCGGACAGGGGTTCAACTCCCCTCGCCTCCACTTCCTTGATTTTCAAGGAAGTGGCGCTGTGAGGCGCGGTAGATGGGGCAAGGTGCTCTATCCTTGAAGGACACATCACCTGTGTGCTGACGCCGTTTTACGCATTGATCTCTGCCACTGTGCCTTGCGTCTATAGTCAGGGGCGGAAAGAAGGGCGACAGCTCTTTTTCAAGGCCATTAGGCCACCAATTTGACCCCACCGTATTGATCGAATCAGCTCTTCGATGGGTGAGTGCGCGCAGACGTTTACACATCATTCACGCTCGCAGGTCGCACATCGCCTGCTGATGAGCAGTGGTATGAAGGCTAGCTAGATAAGCCGATCATTTATTGCCAGTAAACCGATTGGCTATCAAAAAGGTGGCTGGAGTTTGGGATACAGCAAGCCATTCGCCAATGGCTCTGAATGAGCAAGTTAGGCAAGAGTAAGCAATCAATTCAGCCATTTATTAGCAGGGGTGACGCCTAGCTCATAAACGTGCGCCAACAGTCTCCCCCAGCCCTCAGCCTACCCAACCACAGATGAAGCAATCCAGCGTTTTTTTGAACTTTCTTCGTCGGCACATAAATCAACCGGTCACCGCCGCCTTGGCGGTGTTGTTCCCGCTATGGACCGTGCAGGTTCAGGGAGCCACTTTTTATTGGGATGGTGATACAAACGGCGCGAACGCCAGCATTGGGGGAAGCGGCACCTGGGACACCGCGCTGAACAATTGGGATCCGGATGCGGCGGACAATTCGAACAGCAACAATGCCATTTGGAACAATGCCAGCAAGGACATTGCTTTCTTCGGCGGGGGCGCTGGCACGGTCACTTTGGGGACTCCGATCACGGCGGGTGGCCTTGTTTTTGACAGTGATGGCTATGTCATCATGGGCGATACACTCACGCTGGCTGCGGTTGCCGGGCTGAGTTCGCCGATCGTCAACGTGGCGGCTTTCAAACGCGCTACGATTGATTCCCTCATTGCTGGCACCGCCGGCCTCACCAAAACCGGCAACGGTACCCTCGCCTTGAGTAACACTGCCAACACCTTCAGTGGGGATGTGGTCATCAACGGTGGTGGCATCGTCATCACGAATCAGGCTCAGCTCGGCACTGGCACGACGGCGATCTCGGTCAATGGCCTCGCCAATACCGGCAGCCCCGGTTACAGTGGTGGTCAGTTGGTGCTCAATGGTGGAATCACTGGCCTGACCATCAATCGTGAAATCAGCGTCACCGGTCGCGGAGTGGGAGCGGCCAACGGTTCCGCCGGACTCATCAGCGTGGGGAACAACACCATCACTGGTGATTTCGTGCTGGGCAGCACGGGAACTGAGGGCCGCGCTCTGGCGACTCACGGGGTCACCACACTCACTGGCGGTGTGCAGCTCGGTTCAGGCGGGGCTGAGCTGTTCTACGGCAATGGCAACTGGATCATCTCCGGCATTGTCACCGGTTTTGACCCGTTGGGTGATCGCTTTGTCAAAACAGGGAACCTCTTCGGCACCACTCTGTGGCTACAGAATGACGCCAACAATTTCGCGCAACCTCTTCGTATTG
>JBDNIB010000622.1:0-2600 GCA_041688535.1 Prosthecobacter sp. | reverse complement strand
GTGGGGTGGAGCGGTGTGGTGTGAACCGGCCACTACTGGCGGCCGACCATGACCCACATGCTATCTGCATTGATCCATGCATGGCATGAAGGGCGGGAGGCGGCTGCCGTGGCCGCTGATGCGGCCTCGGCCCGGCAACTGCGGGCTGATTTTTTTTGGAGCCGGCTGCTGCGGTTCGGCAAGCTGCCGAGCTACAACCGCCCGCGTCGGGTGGTGTTGAAGGACGGCACGGTCCACTACCGCTTCAACCGCGGTGATCTGCAAAGCCTGCGGGAAGTTTTGATTCAAGAGGTGTACGACTGGGAACTGCCGCTGGAACCACGCACGGTGCTCGACCTGGGGGCCAACATCGGACTCACGTCGGTTTGGCTGTGGCGGCGTCACCTCGGCAGTCAAACCCTGTCAAACCCAGTCAAGCCTTGGCTGCTCGCGGTGGAACCGGTTCTTGAAAATGCCGCCGTGGCTGAAATGAACCTCCGCGACAACGCCATTTCCGGCGCGGTGCTCTGCGCGGCGGTGGGACAGCGGTCCGGCGAGGCGCGGTTCGACCTGCGGGCAGAGTCCAATCTGGGGCGGGTCGTGGCGGCGGAGTCGGGGGCTTATCTCACGCGGGTGCCGGTGGTCGGGATTCGTGAGTTGCTGGACCGTTTTCCACAGGGACGGGTGGATTTGGTGAAAATGGACATCGAAGGCGGCGAGCAGGAGCTGCTGGGCCAGGACACCGACTGGCTGGAGCGCGTGCAGGCGCTGATGGTCGAGTGGCATGATGATCGTGCTGACTCGCGGCCCTTGATTCAAAATATCGTGGCCGCCGGGTTCCAACATCACCGGCTCAATGCCGCCAGACAGGAGAACCTGAGCGTATTTTGGCGTTCAGACGGTCGCAATGCTCCGAGTCAATCCGACCGAATCCAACCCAATCCAACCAGTTTATGAAACGTGCGCTCATCACCGGCATCACCGGCCAGGACGGTTTTTACCTGGCGGAATATCTCCTGGGCCTCGGCTATGAGGTGCATGGCCTCGCCCGGCAGTCCGGGCTGGAGCACATCAAGGGCAACCTGCTGCGGGACGTGCCGCCTGAGTTGCACGAGCGCTGTCATCTGCATGCCATCGGGCTGGATAATTTCCCCGGCCTCTTCCGCTTGATCTCGCAGACGGAGTTTCATGAGTGCTACAGCCTGGCGGCGTCCAGTTTCGTCGGGGAAAAACTCGGCGACGGCTTCCAGACCATTCACAACAACATCAGCAGCACGCATTACCTGCTGGGAGCCTTCAATGAGTTTCAGCCCAAGTGCCGGTTCTACTTTGCGGGTTCGAGCGAGATGTTTGGCCGGCCTGCCGCTGAACCGCAGAATGAAAGCACCCTGCTGATGCCACGCAGCGCCTACGGCATTAGCAAGGTGGCGGGCTACCATCTGGCGCGCAATTATCGTGAGCAGTACGGCATGTTCTGCGCGGCTGGCTTTCTCTACAACCACGAAAGCCCACGGCGCAGGCCGGAGTTCGTCACCCGCAAGGTGACGATGGCTGTGGCCAGCATCCGGGCGGGGCGGCAGCAAACCGTGGAGCTGGGCAATCTGGATGCCGCCCGCGACTGGGGATATGCACCCGATTATGTCCGGGCGATGCATGCCATCCTCAATCACGACGTGCCGGATGATTTTGTGGTGTCATCGGGTCGTCTGCACACGGTGCGCGATCTGTGCCAGGTGGCGTTCAGTCACGCCGGACTGGACTGGGAGGAGCATGTGCGCAGCAATCCGGTGTTCTTCCGCAAAGAGGATGACATCCGGCTGGTGGGAGACAGCAGCAAAATCAAACGCGAGCTTGGCTGGGAGTCGCGCATGGGCTTTGCCGACATGATTCGAGAAATGGTGGATGCGGATGATGCCAGAATTTAACCCAACCGGCTGGATTCACCTTTGGGTGCCAGGCATTCGCGAGGGGGCCGGCGGCATCCAGGCGTTTTCCCGCGTCTATGTGCAGTCACTGCGGGAGGCTTACCCTGAGTTGAAGTTGCGGGTGTTCGTGAAAAATGACGCGCCTGCGGCGGATGATCCACTGCGCGGGATGGGCGTGGTGTTTCATTCGGTGGCGGAGTTTCACCCGCTGCTGCGCACGCTGGTGCTGGTGCTGCTGGGCCTGGGGCATGGGCTGTGGGAACGGCCAAAGTGTGTGGTGACGACGCACCTGCATTTCCTGCCAGCGTTGCGCGTGCTGCGCTGGCTGCGGGGCATCCCCATGATGAGCGTGCTGCATGGCATCGAGGCCTGGAATCTGCGCGACGGCCTGCGGGTCTGGGCGCTGCGCAAGGCGGATCATCTGCTGGCGGTCAGCCACCACACCCGGCAGGTGGTGATGGACGCTTATGGCATCGCTCCGGCCAACATCAGCGTGGTGCCCAACACCTTCGACACGGCGCGTTTTACCCTGGGGCCAAAGCCGGCGCATCTGCTGCGGCGCTATGGCTTGCAGCCTGACCAACCGGTGATCCTGACGGTGAGCCGACTGGCGATTTCGGAACGTTACAAGGGACACCGGCAGGTGTTGATCGCGCTGGAAACGATCCGGCGGCAGTTCCCGACCGTGCGTTATCT
>JBDNIB010000621.1:0-6772 GCA_041688535.1 Prosthecobacter sp. | reverse complement strand
GGTGGCCGACTGGCTCGGCACCGCCATCTCCAGCATCGCCTGGCTGCTCAATCCCGACGCCTTCGTCATCGGCGGCGGCGTCGCCCAGGCGGGCGAGCTGATCTTCGTCCCGCTCAAAAACAAGGTGCAGAGCATGCTCAGCACCGTGGTCTGGGAACGCCTGCAAATCCTGCCCGCCCGCTTCAGCAATGAGGCCGGCATCATCGGCAACGCCGCGCTCGCGGCGGACGCGGTTTAAAGTGGTCCGCACAGTCCCTGTGCGGGTTTGGCATTGAACGGAGCGCTGCGTTTACGAATGACCGCACAGGGGACTGTGCGGACCACGCTCACTTCTTCCCCTTCCCCTTGGCCTTGGGTTGCGGCTCCCAGTCCTGGGCCTTGATGATCGCTTCGAGATCTTGTTTCGCGGCGAGATCTTCCGGCAGGAATTTGAATTTTGTCACGTAGCGCAGGGCTTTGGTGACCTGCATGATCTCGTTCTTTTTCGATTCGATCTTGTCGGTGGGCACGGCCTTCATGGTCGAGGCGAAATCGGCGACCGCAGCCAGTGCAAACTCCTGGGCGTCCGCATTGGGCTCGTAGCAGAGGGATTCAAAGAGGTGGAGCATCTTCGCGTTGCCTTCGAGCTTCGCGGCAGCCTCACGGATGCCTTTGGCGATTTCCGCCCGCTTCGCGATGGTGGCAGCCTCGGTCATGTGGCTGGCTTCGCCGCCGTCGATGGCGCGTTTCGGCAACGGACGATACCAGATGTTGCGGAAGCGCACGGGATTGCCGTGATCTTGCAGCTTGAGCGGTCCCTGATCTGGGAACGGCTTTGGGGAGGAGCGGCGCATGTGACCGCCGCCGCCTTCCAGCGGCGTGTGGTCCTGCGTGAGCACACCGTTGACGAAAACGGTGATGTAACCGGGGTCAACCGCGACGCCGTCTTTGAAAATCGGGCGGCGGAAGACGATGTCATAGGTCTGCCATTCGCCGGGAGCACGCAGCGGATTCGCCATCGGCGGATTGATGCCGTAGATGGATGAAGCCATGCCATCGGGGTAGCTGGGGTTGTTGTAATTGTCGAGCACCTGCACCTCCACCTGGCCCATGAGGAAGACGCCACTGTTGCCACGGCCCTGGCTGTTGCCTTCGACCTTGCTGGGTGCGCTCCACTCAATGTGAAGCTGGCAGTCGGCGAATTCTTCCTTGGTGCGGATGTAGCCGCTGCCCGGCACGCATTGCAGCACGCCATCTTTGACCTCCCACTTCGTTGGTTCGCCGTTTTTGTCGGAGATCCATTTCTCGATCTCCGCCGCCTTTCCGCCGAACAAAACGACGGCATCCGATGGCGGCGTGCCCGGCTGGTCTTGCGAACTGAACGTCCCCGGTTCGACGCGCACTGGCTGCGGCCGGTTCATGTCATGGATCGCCCACGGATGTGTGGCGTCCGGCGGATCGCCGTAAAAACCGCCCTCAGCGAGCGCGGCGGTGGTGAGCAGGGAAAGGGCGAGGGTGTGAAGTGTGGTGCGTTTCATGGTGAAGGGAGAAGTAAACGGAGTGACAAGCGGGGCAATCGAGATTCGTGCAATCACCTCACCCAAATCTCGCGCTCGCTCGCGTCCATTTCGGCTTCCCAGGCTTTGAGCTTGGCTTTGAGGCCGGCGAGGATGTCGGGGTGCTGGTAGCCGAGGTTGGTGCGTTCGCTGATGTCGGTTGCGAGGTCGAAGAGGAGGTCCATGGTGTTGCCGTCGTTGAGGTACTTCCATTTTCCATCGCGGATGGCGTGCTGCTTGCGATTGGAGCGGTCGATGCGCCAGAAGAAGGTGCGGTCGATGGGTTTGGCGTCGCTGGTGATGAGCGGCAGGAGATTGATGCCATCGAGCGGCTTGGGAGCGGGTGAGGTGACGCCGGCGGCGGCGAGGAAGGTGGCGTGCAGGTCCATGGTGATGGCCATCTGGCTCGTGATTTTGCCTTGCGGCAGTTTGGCCGGCCAGCGCATGACGCAGGGCACGCGGATGCCGCCTTCCCAGACGGTGGCCTTGTGATGGAAGAGCGGGAGGTTGCGGCTGTAGCGTTCACCGCCGTTGTCGCTGGAGAAAACGACGAGCGTGTTGTCGGCGAGGCCGTGTTTCTCCAGTTCGGCGAGGATCATGCCGACACCCTGGTCTATGCGCTCGACCATGGATTTGTAAATGGCGCGGCTGCCGTGGTGCATGTTGTCCTTGGTGACCATGGGCGTCTCTGGTGCATCCGGCGGCTGAAACGGGGCGTGGACGGCGAGGTGCGGGACGTAGAGGAAGAACGGCTGTTTCGCGTGATCGCCGATGAACTTCGCTGCGCGCTCGTTGATGAGGTCGGTGATGTAGCCCTCACGTTTCACCGGCTTTAAGCCATCGCGCAGGGCGTAGGTGCCGTCGTAGTAGGCGTGCTGGTAGTAGTCGGCATGACCGAGGAGTTCGCCGAAGTACTCGTCGAAGCCGCGTTTTGTCGGATTGTACTCGTCCTTGTAGCCGAGATGCCATTTGCCGAAGGCTCCGGTGGCGTAGTTGGCGGTTTTGAGGCGTTGGGCGATGGTGGTTTCGGTCAGCGGCAGCCCCAGAGCGTGCATGTCCGGCTCGGGCACCCAGTCGCCGTTCACGCGACGGAACTGCTCGACCTGATAACCGAAGGCGAACTCCAGGCCGCAGCGCTGCTGCCAGCGGCCGGTGATGAAGCCGGCGCGCGTGGGCGTGCAGACGGGGGCGTTGGCGTAAAAGTCGGTGAACTTCACGCCTTCGGCCGCGAGGCGGTCGATGTGCGGTGTGGCGATGTCCGGGCAGCCCATGCAGCCGATGTCGCCATAGCCAAGGTCATCGGCGAGGATGAAGACGATGTTGGGCGGCGACGCAGCGAAGAGCGAGGGGCAGAGAGCGAAGAGACAGAGAAGGAGGAAGCGCATGACGTGCAAGGGAACGTGGCTCATGGCCTGCGCTTGCAGCGCAAACGAGCGGCGTTGGCGTCCGAACGCGACGTGGCGTGATTTATTGCTGGTCAGCCTGTCGCACGCCACGCTATAAACAGGTCTTCCGCCGCAGGTGGCGGCCCTCTTGATCAACATGAATCATTCTGTATGGAAGCGAATCCTCCCGACTGCTGTAGCCGGGCTGCTGATGTGTGCCGCCGGATTGTTCTGGCCGGAATCAGAATTGCAACGGCCGCTGATGGTGGCGGTGAATATCTGGCCGGGCGTGGAGGGTCTGCTGGCAGCTAGTGAATCCAAACTGGCCGAGGACAAGAGCATTCACTTGGTGGAAATGTCATGGTCAACGGCGGCCATGGGAGCATTCCGCAAGCGGGTGGTGGATGCCGCCATTGTGACGCTGGACGAGGTGCTGCGTCTGGAGGAGGACGGCGCGGAACCCAGGGTGGTGCTGATTCTTGGCATTCCCAAGGGGTCAGACGCGATTCTTGGCGTGCCCGGCATCAAATCAGTTCAGGAATTGAAGGGCAAGCGCGTTGGCGTGGAACTGCGATCCACGGGTGAGTATTTGCTGACACAGGCGCTAGCGGCGGCGGGGATGACACAGCGAGATATTCGGGTGGTGCCCTTGAATCTGGCGGAAACTGAGGCCGCCTATATTGAACGCGAAGTGGACGCCGTGGTGACTGCGGACCCCTGGCGCATTCGGTTGCAGGACAAGGGCGCTGAAGTGCTGTTCGATTCCAGCACGATGGGGCTGGAGTTGAGCAGGGTGCTGGTGGTGCGGGCAGATGCGCTGAAAAAATTTCCACGCCAGGTGCAGGCATTGGTGTCCGCACATTTTGATTATTTGGCAAAAATGGGGGGGGAGAATGACGAAGAACGGCTGGACGCCATTTTGCGCCGTGAAGATTTAAGCCGGCCGCAGTGGCAGCAGGCGTTGGCGCTGATCCACGCTCCAGATGCCGCTGAGAACAGGCGGCTGATGGAACCTGGTCCGGACGGGCTGGCGGCATGTATGGAGAAAATGAGCGCCATGATGCTGCGGGAGCAACTGCTGCAGCATGAGGTGAAAAAGCAGCAATTGCTAACCCCGGAATTTTTACAGGAGGATCGGTGATGCGCTTCAAGACCCTGCAGTTTCGCCTGTCCGCCCTCGTCTTTACCTTTGGACTGCTGATGATTGGGTTGAGCGTTTCCCGGCAATACCGGCGCGATGTAAACCTGCGCTTCCAGCAAATGCGCCTGCACGCTTATGAGGAGGGAACCCGCTTGTCGAGCTTGGCACAGCATTTTTTCCGCAAACGGCTCCTGCAATCGACGGATCTGGCGGTCAGTTATGCGTCCGTGCAGCCAGATCTCCGGCTCGGGGTGATTTCCGATGGCAATGACATCGTACGCAATGCGACGCTGAAGCAGTGGCGCGGTGTCTTGCTATGGCACTGCCCGCTGGCCATCTCACCGCACCTGATTGCCCGGGCAAAAGAGCATGGGGAAGGACTCTTGGAGATGGACAGCAAGGGAGAAACACTGACCGCCCTGTTTCCATTCATCGACGTTGCCAGGAAAGGAAAAAGAGGCCTTGTGGTCCTTGAGTATGACCTGAGAGGGGTCGTTACAGGGGCCGTCCGGCACATGATGAACGAACTGGCGGCGGAGGCTTGCCTGCTGTTCGGCGGCTGCCTGCTGCTGTGGGCGCTGCTGCAGATGGTGGTCACGGAGCGTGTGTCATTGATCGCGGCACAGACGCTGCAGCTTGGTGTTGATGAAACGATCCCCGTGCCCATTGGCGGAGCGGACGAGCTGGCCGCCATTTCCAGCAGCATCGCCAAGGCCGCGCACCGGTTGCAAGCTTCGGAATGGCGGTTCAGCCAGATCGCCTCCAACATGCGCGATGTTTTTTGGGTGGCACCGCCCAACCACGCAGAGTCGGCCTATGTGAACCATGCCTATGAAAGATTGTTTGGCAGGCCGGCAGCTAGCCTGCGCTCCAGCCGCTGGGACTGGCTGAAGTCGGTGGATCGGGAAGATAGGCATGCCGCCTTGAGCATGCTGCGTCATTTGCGGCGGGAAGCAGGTGAAATGGAAATCGAGATCCGCGTGTATGTGGGGCAGCGGTTGGAGTGGCTGCGTTGCCGTGGTTTCTCCGCCTCACGTCAGTTGGATAAAGCGGGGCGGCTGCAGGTGGCTGGGATGGCGGCCGTCATCACGGAGGAGAAGGAGATGGAAAAACAGCTCATTGAGGCGGCGGAGGCCGAGAGCCGACGCATCGGCCAGGATTTGCACGATGACGTCTGCCAGCGCCTGGCCGCCGCACAACTGAAGAGCGGGGTGCTGGGCAGCAGTTTGAAACGGGAAGGCCATCCACAAGCGGTCATGGCGGTGGATGTGGCGCGGGAACTTGCCGAGGCTTCTGAAATCGCGCGTGGCTTTGCACGCGGCCTGGCACCCGTTGCAGTGGGAGCGGACGAGCTGCCCGATGCGCTCAATGATTTGCGGAAATTTCTGGAGCGTGCGTTCAGCCTGCGCTGCCAAGTGGACTGTGACGATCTCTCCAAGTTGCTGAACACCAAGCAGGCGGCACAGCTTTTTCGCATCGCGCAGGAACTGGCGACGAATGCGGCCAAGCACGGGCAGGCCACATGGGTTTCAATCAGCCTCATTCATGCGAGCGGCGTTTTACGTCTTGAAGTGACCAATGATGGGGTGTCATTTGATCCACGAATGGATCTGAAAAGAAAAGGAATGGGCCTGCACATGGCGCGTCAGCGTGCTGATGCTCTCGGGGCATCGCTTTCGTTCCGGCCGCGCGCTGCGGCTGACGGCGGAACACTCGCCGTGGTCGAAATGCCACTTTTTTCCCTGCCGAACGTTTAGAATTCACCAAACCATGAGCACCTCCAACGAATCCTCCCAGGCATCCTCGTCAGCGCGCAAGCGCGTGGCCGTTCTCGACGATCACATCATGATGCGGAACGGCATGAAAGTCTTCATCGACAGCCTGCCTGAGTTTGAGTGTTGCTGGGAGGCGGCGGACTGCCAGTCGGCGATGGAAAAGCTGGAGAAGGACACGCCGGACGTCATGCTGGTGGACATCCCCCCTGCCGGACCGCAACGGGCTGGAGTTCGTCAAGGACGCACACTCCATCTATCCCGAGTTGGTGATGCTGGTCGTGTCGATGCATGACGAGGCCTACTACGCGCACCGTGCCCTCAAGGCCGGAGCCAGGGGCTACATGATGAAGAATGTGGGTTTCGAGGAGTACGAAAAGGCACTGCGGAAGGTCGCCGCAGGAGGCAGTTGGCTGAGCGATGCCGTGTCCGAGCAGATCCTGCTGGCCTATACCAGCGGGACAAAGCCACGCGATGAAGGCGGGCTGGATGCGCTCACGGACCGCGAGTTTGAGATTTTTCAATTGATGGGCGAAGGACGCGGCACGCACGAAATTGCCGAGTCTCTGCGGATCAGTCCCAAGACGGTGGACGTGCATCGGATGAACATGCGCAATAAGCTCAAGCTGGAGGACGGGGGTGCCGTGACGCGCTTTGCCATCCGGTGGATTGAATCGCGTAAAATGGGCCCCAGCTAGGAGACGGCAAACATCATCTGCCCCTTGGTGCAGGCGACAAAAGGTCATGGCGGTCATTATTAGCTGCGGCGCGGTTGGATGCGGCTCATCCTTTCCCGTGTCGCACGGGCATAGGCGCAATGTCATCGGATGCGTGTAATTGAAACTCCGGACGAGAATCGTCTCGGGTGGTCAGACTGTGGCACTGTGAGAATCGGGTGCATCGCCGGAATGATGTTTTATTGTAAATATAACTGTACCC
>JBDNIB010000620.1:0-4451 GCA_041688535.1 Prosthecobacter sp. | reverse complement strand
GAACTTCATCGGCACTACGGGAGCGTCGATGTTGCTGATCCGTCCATGGATCAAAATGAACAAGTACCGCATCACCGGCTTCCACATCGTATTCTTCATCTTTGTGGTCAGCAATGTCGGCGGCTGCCTCACGCCCATCGGCGATCCGCCGCTGTTCCTGGGCTTCCTGCGCGGCGTGCCGTTCTGGTGGGTGATCCAGCACTGCTGGCAGGCCTGGGCGCTGGCGGTGGGTCTGCTGCTGGTCGTGTTCTGGGTGTTCGATGCAAGGAATTTCCGCCGTGCTCCGCAAGCAGTGCGGGAGAAAGAAACTGCGCACGAGGACTGGTTGTTCCGTGGCGCGCCGAACTTGCTGTGGCTCGGCGTGGTGCTGGGCGCGGTGCTGCTGCCCAAGAATATTCAGGAAACGACCCTGCTTGGGGTGTTTTCCGTCCCGGCGCTGGTGATGTTCGCCGCCGCCGCCGCATCCTATTTCATGACCAAGCCGGTCATTCATGAGGCCAATGATTTCAATTTCGGCCCGGTCAAAGAGGTGGGTTATCTCTTTGTTGGCATTTTTCTCACTATGATTCCGGCGTTGCAGATCCTGCAAAGCGGCGAAGCGGTGCAGATCAGCACGCCCATGCAGTATTACTTTGCCACCGGGGCGCTGTCCGCCTTCCTCGACAATGCGCCGACCTATCTGTCCTTCCTGGCCGCGTCGATGGGCCATGAGGGACTCTCGCTCGACTCCACCGCCGACGTGCTGAAGTTCGCCGCCGGACACGCCGATCATCTAATCGCCATCTCACTCGGCGCGGTGTTCTTCGGCGCGGGCAGCTACATCGGTAACGGACCCAATTTCATGGTCAAGGCCATCGCTGATAAATCCAAGGTCCATGCGCCGTCCTTCCTCGCCTACATGTACCGTTTCTCGATCCCGATCCTGCTGCCGATCCTCATCATCGTCGGCTGGCTCATGGTGAAATGAGGCCACTGAACCATGCGCGTTTTTTTTTCCAGCGGCCTCGTTCTACTGTTCGCCCAGTGCGCCTTCTTCCCGCCTCTGGGGTCCAAACGGCTCAAAACTGACCTCGCCACGGTTCAAAGCAAAGCTCCGTCCCAATGGAGCGCCCTACCCGGCATCCCGCAGAGCGCCGCCACCGGCTGGCTGCATGATTTTGGCAGTGCCAAGCTATCAGCGCTGGTCCAGCAGGCCGTGGCGCAAAATCCCGACATGAAAGCTGCCGCTGCGCGTGTGAATCAAGCGCGGGGACAGTTGCTCCAGGCCGGTTCCGGCCTGTTTCCGGCCATTACTGCCAACGGCACGGGCAGCCGCACCCAAAGCCCCGGCGATCAGCGCTTTCCTGGCATCAATCAAATCGCCAACCGCTTCAGCTCGAACCTCAATGTGAGCTGGGAGGTCGATTTCTGGGGCCGCGTGGCCGACTCCCGCCGCGCCGCCAAGGCTGGCACCGAGGCAGCAGCAGAAGACTGGCACGCTGCGCGTTTGTCGCTTGCCGCCAGCACGGTGCAGACCGCTGTGAGTCTCGCCGAGGCCGAGAGTCTGCTCGCACTCGCTCGCAGCAATGTCGCCACGCGCAAGGTGCAGCTCGGCATCCTCGAACGGCAGCTTGATCGTGGCATTGACCCCGAACGCGCCGCCCTGGATGTCACACTGAGCCGTGCCGATCTCGCCCGCGCTGAGGCCACCGTGCAGCAGCGTAGCGCCACGGCGGATCAAACTCGCCGCTCGCTCGAAACGCTGCTCGGCGGCTATCCCGCCGGTGTCGAGCGTGGCCTCGGCGGTCTGCCCAGCCTCAAGCGCGGCATCCCCGCCGGTCTGCCCTCCGAAATGCTGCTGCGCCGTCCTGATCTGCGTGCCGCCGAGCGCCGGCTAACCGCCGCGCTGGCAAACGAAAGCGCGGCCAAAAAAGCCATGCTGCCCAGCTTCCGTCTCACCGGCCAGTTGGGCCGCACCTCGCAGGAAATCGAGCAGCTCATCCGCCCTGAGACGGCCATTTGGAATCTCGGCACCCAGGTGGTGCAGACCTTGTTTCAAGGCGGTAATTTGAAGGGCGGCATGGACCTGCAACGCGCACGCTATGACGAAGTGCTGCAAACCTACGCCGGTAGTGTGCTCACCGCCTTTCGCGAGGTCGAAACAGCCCTCGCTGCCGAGCAATTTCTGCTCCAGCAGCAGTCCGCGCTCGGGCGTGCCGCCACCGAGGCGGAACGCGCCGAGCAGCTCGCCCTCAGCCAGTATGAAAAGGGTTTGAGCGAGGTGCTGACCCTGCTCGACACCCGCCAGCGTGCCTTCGATGCCCGCAGCGCCCTCATCGGTGTGCAATCCCAGCGCCTGCGCAACCGCGCCGCCCTTTATCTGGCCCTTGGCGGGGAGTTTTGATCCAGATACATAGTGGCTCCTGGAGGCGGACGTTTCGTCCATTTGAACAATGAGCCGAACGTGCCTGCGGGTTCGGCGCTCGCCAAAATGGCCCGGCGTACCGTGTGTCTTGGATCAGCCGCCTCGCCTGACGCCAGGCTGTCCGTCTTGCGCTCGCTTCCTGTCACTGGCGCGTCCTCGATTGTGTCCACGCCCAGCGGAATCTCGGCCTCCGTGGCCGCCAGCGAGCTGGCACCAATGATCTCGACGGGCGTGCCGGTCGGGGTCTCCTTGAAAAAAATAGCCGCCATCTTGGTGGGGAGACGGATGCAGCCGTGGGAGGCCGGAAAGCCGGGCAGATAGCCCTCATGCATGCCGATCCCGCCGACAATGCGCATGAAGTAGCGCATGTTGGCACCGATGTAGTGAGACCCCGGCGGTGCCGGGTCCTTGCGGGTATCGACGTCCTCCTGCACCACGTTGCCTTCCTTGTCCACATAGGCTCCGAAGAGCGAGGAGCGGTGATCCTCGTCCTTGTCCAAAATGCGGAATTTGCCAGTCATCGTGCCAGTGCTCTCACGTCCCGAGGAAATCGGCGACACGCCGACCAGTTCAGCACCTTTGTAATACTGCACACGTTGCGTGCTGAGATTAATGACGATTTTCTGCTTCCCCTCGACGCCGTCGCCTTTCCACCAGGCGCGGCTGCTCAGCGGATTCTCCACCGGCTCCTTCTTCGGCGTGGTACAACTGCTCACGGCCAGCGACAGCCCCAACACTGGCAGGAGCCGCCAAAGGCCGGTGATTTGGAGAACGGTGTTCATGCCTTGGGAAGCTGCATGCTGCGTGCCAATGATCCAGTTCAAATCGGTGAAGGGGGACAAGTTGTCGTTCAGGCGTACGTCACCGGTGTGCCGGTGCTATTGGCCAGCGCTTTGAAGCGTTTCGTCACTTCTTGCGTGAGCTTGCCGGGCATGCCGTCGCCGATGGGGCGGCGGTCATACTGCACGGCGGGGATGACCTCGGCGGCAGTGCCGGTGAGGAAGCATTCGTCAGCGGTGTAGATGTCGTAGCGCGTCATGACGGCCTCCGTGCAGGGCGTGCCCATCTCGGCGAGGATTTCCATCACGGCGCGGCGGGTGATGCCGTCCAGCGCACCCGAGGAAATCGGCGGCGTGGTGATCTTGCCGTTTTTGACGATGAAGACATTGTCGCCGGTGCATTCGGCCACGAAGCCTTGGTCATTCAGCATGATGCCCTCGTCACAGCCGGCCTGAAGACACTCGATCTTCGCCATGATGTTGTTCAGGTAGTTCAGGCTCTTCACCTGCGGGCTGAGCGCGGCGGAATTCGGCCTGCGGGTGCCGCAGGTGATCAGATTGAGGCCCTTTTCGTAACGTTCCGCCGGATATAGCGTGATGCTGCTGGCGATGACGATCACGCTGGCCTTCGGGCACTGATACGGGTTCAGGCCGAGCGAGCCGACACCACGCGTGATGACGAGGCGGATGTAACCATCACGCAGATTGTTTGCGGCCACCGTATCGAGCGTGGCTTGCTCCATTTCCTCAAACGAGATCGGAATGGTGAGGCAGATCGCCTTCGCGCAATCATAAAGGCGATGCAGATGCTCCGTCAGGCGGAACACGCGGCCATTGTAGATGCGGATGCCCTCAAACACGCCGTCGCCGTAGAGCAGGCCGTGGTCGAAGACGGAGATCTTCGCCTCGGATTCAGGAACGAGCTTGCCGTCGAGGTGGATGAGGAGGTTTGCAGACATGAGGGCGCGTAGAAACCACAGGCGGGAGGCTTTTGCAAGCGCTGGCAATATGCTTGCGCCAGGGAGATTCGCGCCCAATGTGGCGGCCCATTTAACCCGCACACCCACGATCATGGCCGACATCCAAACCAGCGCTACAGACAAGAAAGACAAGGAATTTTTCACCGACATCCCGCAAGAAGCCCCCGGCTTCTTCCTCAAAGGCTGCCACCAGTATGATTGGGGTCTCAAAAATCGCCTCAGCCGCGTGTTCAATCCCAAGGACGGCCGCACCGTCATGCTCGCCTTCGACCACGGCTATTTTCAAGG
>JBDNIB010000619.1:0-4367 GCA_041688535.1 Prosthecobacter sp. | reverse complement strand
TCATCCGTCTCGCGTGCGTCGCCGGATTTCGACATGCCCATGAACCAGCCTTTGCAGAGATTGCGCAGGCCGATGAGAAAAACGAGTGACGCGACCGCGAACACCGTCATTTGGGAAGCCATCGTGGTCGTCCAGCCCAGCCAAGTCGTCAGCGCAGCGGCCCAGGCCCCGAGGCCGATAAAGACGAGAATCACGCCAGGCGCGGCGAATTCGAGCAGCACAAGGGCGAGTCCCGCGAGGAACCAGAGTGCAAAAGGTTCGGTAATCATGAGGACCGGAGTCTCCCAAGTCCGGGCGATGATGCGATTATTTTTTTGAGAGGAGATTACAGCCGCTGTTGGGTGTGTTGAGCGGCACAGCTCACGTTTTCTCCTGCGGCTCCAATGCGGCGGCTATTTGACCTTTTTCTTCGGCATCTCCTCGGACTTCGTCTCGATGACTTCACCACCTGAAGGGATGACCAGTTCATCACGCACCTGCGCAAAGGAGCGGCCCTGAGTGGAGGCGTGGATGTAGAGCTTCTGTTTGCGTGATTTGAGCTTTTTGAGCACGGCCTCCATCTGCGCGGAGTCCACCTTGTCCATGAAATCGGCGAACCAGTAGATGGTGTCGGCCTCCATGACCTCCTTCGACATCAGGGCCGTCCAGGCATAGGTGATGCCGTTGAACTCGACGAAGTAGGTGTTGCGGCGCTTGTCCATCATCTCGTAGATGTCGTTCAAGGGCATAGGCAAGCCGGGGTTGTATTTGAGTTTTTTGCGCTCAGCGGCGGGCGTGTTGAGCGGTGTCTTGCCTTCCCAGACCTGCCAGTAGTCGCGAAATTTGTCACCCGTGGCGGGATTGATGTCGTCGTCGATCTTGCCCTTGGGTGAGGCCAGGCCACAACCGAAGTAGAGCACCAGCGGGCTGCCAAAGGCGACCTTGTCGAGTTCCTTGGTGACGAGGGGAAGGTACTTGGTCATCGAACGCGAGACGTCCATGACGACAGCGATTTTCTTGGTGCCCTTGAGTTCTTTACCAAACATCATGAGGGGCTTGAAGGTCATGCCAGACATGCCGCCCATGCCCTGGCCGTTGCCAAATCCACCGCCTGCACCGCCCGTGCCATAACCACCGCTGCCAAGGCTGCCGCCCCCCATCATGGACGACACATCCGGCAGGTCGAGCATGTTGGGCGGGGATTCCGGCAGAGTGAGCGTGGCATTGATACTGGTGGAGACGAGCCGCTGCATGGGCGGGGTCTTTTTCAGCGCCTGCTGGCGTTTCATCTGCACCTTGTGCGCGAGATCACTGGAAGCTGCCGCGCCTTGCTGCGTGCCGCCACCGGGAAGGAAATCGACCTGTTTTTCAAAAGTCTGAGTGGCAAAGACGATAAACCCCGCCAGCACGAGCAGTCCTACATGAATGAGGATGCTCAGGGTTAGCGAGCCGCCGCCGATGGAGCGCCAGAGACGTACGAACCGCCCTGGCTGCTTGGTTTCTAGCAGCATGACCGCAGGAA
Source organism: Prosthecobacter sp. (assembly GCA_041688535.1). Lineage (GTDB taxonomy): Bacteria > Verrucomicrobiota > Verrucomicrobiia > Verrucomicrobiales > Verrucomicrobiaceae > Prosthecobacter. The sequence goes on along the minus strand of JBDNIB010000619.1, from coordinate 2,866 downwards.
CGTAATCACTGAGCGCTGGAGTGTCTGAAGAGGGGTCCATAGGCTTGCGAACGTGCTAACGCGGGAGGCGCGGTTTTCTTGTGCTGATTTTTAGGGAGCGGTCAAAGGCTGCCTGCATCACGGAGCTTGAAACAGCGCCGATTGGTCGCCGCTGAGTTTTTCCGGCGGGCCGAAGTTCATCAGCAGCGTCGAGCCATCTCCCTGCACGATACGGAAGCCGAGGAGGCGCTGGCCGCTGGGCTCAATTTGCATGTCGAGTTGCTTGAGATATTTTTTGAGCAGGAGCGGGCGCGGAATCATCGCGACGGTGACGAAGGTCTTCTCCTGCTGGGTGACTTTGAGCGTGAAGTTGTTCGTGAGTGACTCGGCGTCCATGTCGCGGCCACTGAGGAAGCGCAGCCACATGCGCACGCGGTTGTCATCGGGTTTGAGCGTCTGCCAGGCCGCGGCGGTACTTTCCTTGAGGCGGACGATCTCTTGAGCGAAGATCAAAATCATCGTGGCGGGCGAGCCGAGCTCCCAGCGGAAACGGCCGTCCGCCATGCGCCAGAACTGGCCGCTGGTGGTCACGGCATCTTTGAGCGCGGGTGTGGTGCGTGTCTGCTCAAAAGCGACGCGGATGCTGCCCACATTCTGCTGCGCCGCCATCCAGTCGCGAAAAACGGGCGGGATCGCCGCCGCGTCCGGGGCTGCCTGGAGCGGCGATGAAAGGATAACAGCAAGCAGGAGGAGTAGCGGCAGACGTATCATAGCGAGAGCCAGACACCAGAATTGCCTGAGTCTCAAGCCCGAGCATGGCTGCCATGTTTTCCCTTGCCCCACCCTGCAAACCGTGTTCTCTCAGCCTCCAATTCACCCCCAATTTACACAAATACAATGAGCGAGCGTCGCGTCGTCATCACCGGCATGGGAGTCGTTTCCCCGAACGGTAACACCAAGGAAGAGTTCTGGAAGAACATCGTGGCAGGCAAGAGCGGCATCCGCCGTCTCCAGACCATGGACACCGAAAAGTACGACTGCAAAATCGGCGGTGAGGTGGTGGACTTTGATCCGACCGTTCACTTCAACAACCACAAGGACGCACGTCGCGCTGACCGCTATTTCCAGTTCGCCATGGCGGCGTCGAAAATGGCCGCGAAGGACGCTGGCTTGAACCCGGACAGCCTGGACCCTCATCGTGTCGGCGTCATGGTTGGCAGCGGCATCGGTGGCCTCGGCACGCTCGAAACTCAGTACGAGGTGCTGCTCACGAAATCACCCTCCCGCGTGTCGCCGTTCATCATCCCGATGATGATCTCCAATATCGCCAGCGGCATGATCGCCGCCGAGTACGGTTTCATGGGTCCAAATATGGCCATCGTCACGGCCTGCGCGACCTCCAACAACAACATCGGTGAAGCCTGGCGCAATATTAAGTTCGGCGATTCTGATGTGATGATCTGCGGCGGTGCCGAAGCCTCGATCCGCCCCTGCGGACTCGCCGGATTCGCCAATATGAAGGCGCTGAGCATGCGCAATGACGATCCAGAGCGTGCTTCACGTCCCTGGGACAAAGACCGCGACGGTTTCGTCATGGGCGAAGGTGCCGGCGTGGTCGTGATCGAAGAACTCGAGCACGCCAAGAAGCGTGGCGCGACGATTTACGCCGAACTCGTTGGTTATGGCACCACCGCCGACGCCTACCACCTCACCTCCCCGCATCCCGAAGGCCTCGGTGCCGCAAAGTGCATGGAAATGGCCCTACGCCACGCCAAGCTGAACACCACCGACATTCAATACATCAACGCGCACGCCACCTCGACTCCAGTCGGCGATTTGTGCGAGTTGCGTGCCATCAAGCGCGTCTTTGGCGACTACGCGAAGAGTGGCAACGGCCTGCTCGTTTCCGGCATCAAGTCGATGACCGGTCACCTACTCGGCGCCGCCGGTGGTGTCGAACTCATCGCCTCCATCTACGCCATCCAGGACCAAGTCGTGCCGCCCACCATCAACGTCGAAAATCTCGACCCCGAGGTGGACGTGGACATCGTGCCGAACACCGCACGTCCCGCGAAGATCAACGCCGTGCTGAGTAACTCCTTCGGCTTCGGCGGCCACAACGCCGCGCTGCTCATCCAGAAGTTCGATAGCTGATCATTGGACCTGCTCCCACGTCAGTTCGAAGCGCTTCAGATACTTCTTCAACCGGTCCGCGTCATTCGTGACGCTGCGTTTCGCGCGTGACACGGCAAAGAGCTTCCGGCCCGCGTCCGACAGCGTCTTGCTCTCACGGCAGGTCTGGATCACAAACTCGAGCTATACACGGTCAAACGGGTCCAATTCAGTGCTGATCACATCTGACCTCTCACCTCTCACATCTGACGCCGCCTCCCGCCATCCCTCGCGCAGTCGCGCCACCTCCGCCTCCACGCACGCGACTGTGATCCGCCCTTTCGGGGCTAGCGTCAATGCCGTTAAGCAATCATGCTGACTTCATACATACAGGGCGAAGTGGATGAAGTGGGCGAGATCATGCGCGGCCACTTTTTGATGGGTTGACGCACTTTACGATCACAACTCCGCGGTCTTCTCGGCGACAGGGCAAAGGCAGCGATCTGTTGTCGCATCCGGCGCACCAGTTCTTGTTGGGCAGCCTTGTCCATGAGTCCTTGCGCGGCGCTCAACACGATCCACAACGCCTGCGTGTACTCCAAGCAGATGCTCAGGCTGATGCGCACGGCTCCGGCTGCCTCCACTTCGCCGCCAACTTCGGCCGCTACGGCCAGCCACTCCTGCGCGACCAGCGCACAGGCCATAAGCAGCGCGGCGATCTCCTGCACGGCTGTCTCAGGGGTGTGGCTTTGCAATAGGTCGCCTTCTGCCACTT
>JBDNIB010000071.1:0-3601 GCA_041688535.1 Prosthecobacter sp. | reverse complement strand
GGGCGTGGGGGGCGGACCCAGAACTGGCCCGGTGGACGCAGGAGCAGCGGCGGCGGCGCATTCAGCGGCGGCTATCGCCCACCCAGGTGGAGCGACTGGAGGCGCTGGACTTTTTTAAACGACGCCGGGGGGGGCCAAACCCGGCTTCCTGGACCCGGCGCTATGCGGAGATGGTGGCTTTCCAAAAGGAACATGGGCACACGAATGTGACGGGGAAGGTGAACAAGCAACTGTCGTTCTGGCGGGAGACGCAGCGGGAGACCCGCAAGATGGGGATGCTGAGCGCGGAGCGCATCGCGAGGCTGGATGAGATCGGTTTTGAGTGGGAGGCACCGGGGCGGGCGGGACTGGAGAGGGAGGCGTGGCATCAGCAGTTGTGGGAGGCGAAGCTGGAGCAAGTGGTGGCCTTTAAGGAGCGCTTCGGGCACTGCCATGTGCCGGTGCTGTGGGAGGAGGACCGCAAGCTGGGTTCTTGGGTGGCGGATCAGAGGAAGCGCTGGCGGGGGGGGAAGCTGGCGGCGGACCGGATGGGGAGGCTGGAGGGAATGGGGTTTAAGTGGAAGGTGCCGCACCGGTTTTTTCAGCCGCCTTTCCCGACGGAGCGACGGCCGGCGCAGGGCTACATCGACCTGTGGGAGCGGCGTTATGCGGAGCTGGTGGCGTATGCACACGAGCACGGGGACACGAATGTGTCCAAGTCGGAGAACAAAATGCTGAACCACTGGCGGGATGTGCAGCGGCAGTTCCGTAAAAAGGGGACGCTGAGTGCAGAGCGGATCGCGCGGCTGGATGAGATCGGCTTTGAGTGGGAGGCTTCGCACATGATGGGGATGGAACGGGAGGCGGCGCAGGTGCAGGCCTGGGAGGAGAGGCTGGAGCGGCTGCGGGCGTTCCACGCGCGCTGCGGCCACACGCAGATGCCGCAGGGCTGGCCGGAGGATCGTGAGCTGGGGACGTGGGTGAGCACGCAGCGGCGGGCGAAGAGTCACGGGTATCTTTTGCCTGAGAGGGAGGCGCGGCTGGAGGAGCTGGGCTTTGACTGGCAGCCGGTGAAGGCGCGCATGCGCATCGCGCGGCGGGAGCGCAACTATCCAGCGACTCTGAAGGTGCTGTGGGAGCAGCGCTATGCGGAGCTGGTGGCGTTTCATGAGGAGCACGGGCACTGCCGGGTGCCAACCAAGAAGCCGGAAGTGCAGGCGCTGTGCAAGTGGTGCTACTCACAGCGGCACTTCCGGCGGGATGGGAAGCTGCTGGCGGAGCGTGTGGCCAAGCTGGACGCGCTGGGCTTCCGCTGGGATGCGACGGAGGTGCCGGGGCTCAGCTTTAAGGAGCGGCTGGAGCAGATGTGGGAGCAGTCTTTTGCCCGGCTGGTGGCGTTTCATGCGCGCTTCGGCCATGCGCAGGTGCCGGTGCGCTGGGAGGAGGACAAGGAGCTGGGCCGCTGGGTGGATAAGCAGCGGCAGAAGGCAAGGCAGGGCCGACTGAGCCCGGAAAAGCGGGCACGGCTGGAGGCGCTGGGCTTTCCGTGGCAGCCGGACAACACGCTGGTGCTGAAACCGCCGGCGCCGCAGGATTACCCGAAGCCGGCGCATGAAAAAACGTGGCTGCGGCACCTGGAGGAGCTGCGGGCGTTTCAGCAGTAGCACGGGCACCTGCGGGTGCCGCAAAAGATGGGGGTGCTGTGGCGCTGGTGCCAGATGCAGCGGAAGAAGCTGCGGGATGGCAAGCTGATGCCGTCACGCGAGCAGACACTGGACGCCAGCGGCTTCCCCTGGCGGATGTAGTGAGAGTCCTTTCCAGAGCTGGCGGGATCAGAGACGCTCGATGCGGCGTTCGAGGTCGCGGCGGTTGATGAGATCGACGATTTCGATGCGGTCGGGGTGAAGACGGAAGAGGAGGCGGTGATCACGGCCGATGCGGACGCGGTGGACGTCCGGGGCGACGCGGAGGCGGACGACGCCGGTGAAGGCGGTGGGATCGCCAGCGGCGATGCGGCCGATGAGGATGAGGGCGGCGCGGCCGATCTGGGTGGGGAGGTGACTGAGGGTGTCGTGAAAGCGGCGGGGGAAGTCGATGGGCCGGGGGAGCTGCTGGCTGTCGATGCCGCCGGGGAGGGTGAGGGTGGGGTCGTCGTCGGCGTCGGTGGGGCGTGGCTGGGCGGCGGTGTGCTTGGCGCGTTCGGTTTCGACCTGGCTGACGGCTTCCATGGCCTGGCGGCGGAGGGCGGTGCGCTCTGCGTTGGCGGCGCTGAGGGAGGCGCTGGTGGCGGCGAGCTTGGTGCGGAGGTGGCTGAGGGTGTCGGCTTCGACGTTGGCTTTGGGGGTGCTGGTGGTGGCGGCGGCGAGCTGTTTTTCGTGGAGGCGGATGTCGCGCTGGATCTGAGCGAGCTTTTCGTTGCGGGTGCGGATTTCGGCGGCTTTTTCAGCGAGGAGGCGGCGTGATTGCTGGAGGGCGGCGACTTCGGCGCCGGTGTCGAGGGTGGTGTCGTTGAGGCGTTGTTCGAGGACGTCGGCGAAGGGCTCTTCTGGCGGGAGATCGAGCTGGTCGCGGGCGACCTGGATTTGCTCGAGAAGGAAGGTGGCGTCTTTTTTACTGCAAACGGGGATGAAGCTGCGGGCGAAGAGGATGCCGAGGGATTTCAAGGGGGAGTAGAGCAGGCCAATGACAAGTCTCTGGTGGAACTGATCGTCGTTGCTGCGGACGGCTTCGAGGCAGAGGTGCTCGATCATGTCGAAGTAGCGGGGAAGATCGTCGCTGCAGAGCAGGAGGGAGAGGCCGGGGGTGATGCTGCCCGAGGCAGGACCGTACTGGTTGCGCACCTGCATCATGCGGCGGGCACAGTCGAGGCGCTGGCGGATGATGAAGAAGAGGAGGACATCATCCCAGAGCTTCTGGAGGTGGGGCGCGGTGCAGCCGAGGGTTTCGAAGATGGTGCAGACCTCGGGCAGGAACCCGAAGGCAGCGAGGCTGATGATGTAGGGCTCGTGGAGGGCGGGTTTGACGAGGGTGGGATCGAGTCGGGCGAGCTCGTGGCCGGTCATTTTCTGCAGGCGTGCCTGAGTGAGCTGCTCTTCGGGATGGGCGCGGACCTCGGCCTGCGTCATGCCGGCGACGGTGGAGGAATGGCGGAGGCGGTCTTTGTCTTTGTCTTCGCAGCAGCGTTTGTATTTTTTGCCGCTGCCGCAGGGGCAGGGATCGTTGCGGCCGATGCGCTCGACGGCGCGGCGCAGGGTGCCTGCGGCACTGATGCGGCGGTCGGCCTCCTTGGCGAGGAAGATGCTGATGGGAGCCTTGATGAGCTTGAACGAGGATTCGGTGAGACTGATGCCTGCTTGTTTGACTTTGGATATGTCCTTGCCCTTGAAGCACGCGACGAGTACGGCATCGAGGTGCGGATCGTTCAAGCGCTGGGCCAGCCCCCAGAGGAAGCCGAGCTGGTCGTGCGCATTGTTGGCGGCATGGACGAGGAGGCGTGCCTCGGTGACGATTTCCGGGGGGAAGACGCCGTCACGATACGCGGCACACCAGGCGTGGATGATGAGCAAGGCCATGGCATGCATGGGATGGCCCATGACGGTGTGACGTGTGGCATGGAGGAGGT
>JBDNIB010000618.1:0-4970 GCA_041688535.1 Prosthecobacter sp. | reverse complement strand
CAGGTCAGGGGGTGGGGGGGGAGGGGGGGGGGGGGCGGCGCACCGGCTTCGCGGAGGCGGCGCTCGAGTTCGGTGATACGGAAGGCTTTTTCCTCGTAGGGGAGGGCATCGACCATTGCGTAACCGGTGAAGGCTTCGCTTTTGAGCTGCGCGAGGGGGACGGAGTCGGGGATGAACTCGAACTGGTGGCTGCGGTAGCGCCAGAAGTCGGGGGCGTGGGTGTGGAGGAGGGTGATGGCGTAGTCGGCAAGCCAGAAGACGATGGGGCAGCGCAGTGCCTCCCAGTGCTCGCGGGAGCCGTTCAGGACGCGCAGGGTGGGCTGGCTGGTGCTGCCGTGAGGGATGCTGGCCTCGATGTCGAGAATGAAGATGGCGGCGGGCGGGGTGGAGCCGATTTGCGACTCGACCTGACGCAGCACGCTTTCAACCCCGGCGGGAAGGGTGACAACGAGGATGCCGGGTGTCTCTGCGCAGAAGCGCTGAATCAAGGAGTCACGCAGACGGCGGTCGTCACAGATGGCGAAGCTGAGGGAGAAGGTGCCGCTGGAGACCTGCAACATGCGGCGGAAGGCGGCGAGGTCGGCGGCCTGACGCTGGGAGTCGAGCTGGATCTCTGGGAGGGCGCTACTGGGCTTCCCGCTCATGATCCGGTGGTAGGAGACGGCGCGGGGGCTTGCAGCTCATCGATGGCAGGGTTTACACCGTACCATTCCTCGTCGTTGCGGTAGAGAAGGATGGCGCGGCTGTCGAGCAGCTCACGGAAGGGTTTTTCATTGTCGTCCGTGCGGACGATCTGGCCGGTTTGGCGGACTTCCTCAATGAGCGGCCAGTGGTCGGCGCGGAGCTGGCGGCGGTAGCCGCGCATGAGTTCGTTCCGGCAGCGGCGCACGCCCTGAGCGGTGATGGGGAGGCCGCCGGTGACGTGAGCCTCACGAATCTGGCTCATGAGTTCGGTGGGCTGGCCACCGGTGAGCTTGATGAGGTCATCGCGGACTTTGTCGGAATGGAAGAGAATATCCTCGCTAGCGCCGACGCTGGAGAGGCGGGTGGTGATCATCTCGCGGAATTTTTTGATGCCCGGAGCATGCACTTTGCAATCTGGTGGCGGTGTCTCGATCTTGGTCATGGGCACCACGGGCAGATGGCCGCTGTAACGCAGCTTGATGCTGGCATTGTGGTGGGAGTAGGCCAGCTCGATGGGCAGGGTGTAGATGACGTGGCAGTGGAAGCCGGTGAGCTGGGCGGCGCGGTGGATGAAGAGCTTTTCGGTGGTGAAACAACCGGACTTTTCGTCCATACGGGAGATCATTTTGTCGAGGTCATCAACGATGACGACGAGACCGGAGAATTGGTCTTTGGGGAGCTTCAAAATGGCGTCGCCAATGACTTCATTGGCGGCGGTCATCCAGTTGCCTGTGTCAGGTTCTAGAGCATCACGGACGCGGCGGCGTGCTTCGGGGCTGCCACGCAGAGTGGTGGAGAGCTTGGCCATGCCGACTTCGAGGTCCACGCCGTCAAAATCGAACTCGGTGAGGGCGAGTTGTTTGAGGCGCTGCCAGCGGTCTTTGAAATAGCCAGGAGCTAGGGTGATGCCGAGCGTTTCACGGAAATGGGTAGCGATCTGGCGGACGATGGCGATGAGGACTTCGGGGAAGTCGATGTCATTGGTGTCGAGTTCCTTTTCCGCCTGGACCTGAACGACGAAGTATTTTTTGCCATCGGAGCCGATCTTTTCGAGACTCTGGCGGAGCTGCCAAAGCTCGGTGCTTTTGCCGCTGCCACGATGACCGGTGAGGACCTGACATGAAGGCCCATTGGCGAGGTGGATTTTCGTTTTGAGATGAGAGACGATACCGCTGTGACCACGCACATCATCGAGATTGATGTAGAGATCCTGCTGGCCTTTATGGAGAGGCACAGGGTCGAAGGCGTTGTAGATGCGTTTGGGAAGGTCGCTCATGCTGATGAGTACAGGGCTGCGATAGATACCGCATGGTCAATCAAACTGAAACTTTTATCTCATGCCGCCGCTGAGGCAACTGCGAGATGCTTCCTTTCCAATCGGCTCCGAGCAGCGACGCAGCGGCGCAAGGAGTTCTCAGGAGCATTGGACCCTTTTTCCTCCGGCGGAGGGCTGCGGACTCGGAAGTCAGCGCTAAGTGGGAGGCAAGCCGTGGAGTGGCGGAAATGGGGCTTGTCAGGGAGCTGGGAGTTTGATTAAATGCGCGGCATGAAGAAGGCGAAATCTGAAGCGTCTGAGCAGCATCTCCAGGCACTGGCGGAGCACGCGGAGTGGGAGTGGCTGCTGGGGCAGGTGGTGGGGTTCCGGCAGCAGCACGGGCATGTGGAGCTGGGGAATCACCCGGCGGGGGTGTGGCTGGAGGGGCTGCGGCAGGAGGCGCTGGCGGGGAAGCTGTCTGCGCTGAAGCGGCAGCGGCTGGCGGAAGGTGGGCTGCCGATGCCGAAGGCGGTGCGGCGGCGGAAGGCGGTGCCGATGACTGCGGATCTGCCGAAGGAGGAGGCGGCCTGGGAGAGGTTGTACGCGCGACTGGATGCGTGGCAGGAGCTGCACGGGCACTGCAAGGTGCCCAGGGCGTGGGGGGCGGACCCAGAACTGGCCCGGTGGACGCAGGAGCAGCGGCGGCGGCGGGAGCAGCGGCGGCTGACGCCCTCCCAAGAGGCCCGACTGGAGATGCTAGGGTTCATCCAACGCCGCCAGGGGACGCCCCAGACGGCTGCATGGGAGGAGCGCTATGCGGAGATGGTGGCCTACCAAAAGGAACATGGGCACACGAATGTGAAGAAGACGCAAAGCCGGGTGCTGGGGCGCTGGCGGGTCGCGCAGCGGGAGTCCCGCAAGATGGGGATGCTGAGCGCGGAGCGCATCGCGAGGCTGGATGAGATCGGCTTTGAGTGGACGGCTTCGGGGCGGGAGGGGCTGCGCCATGAGAAGTGGATTGAGCGGACGTGGACGGTGATGCTGGATAAGCTGGCGGCTTTCAAAGAGCGCTTTGGGCACTGTCATGTGCCTGCGAAGTGGCAGGAGAATGAAAAGCTGGGTTCTTGGGTGCTGGTGCAGAGAAAACATTACCGCAAGGGGGTAATGGCGGAGGCGCGTGTGATGCGGCTGGAGGCGACGGGGTTTCAGTGGGAGGTTCCGGAGCCGTTTTTTGAGCCGCCTTATCAGACAAAATATAGGCCTAGGCAGCAATTTTTAGATATTTGGGAGGAGCACTACGCGGCGATGGTGGCTTTTAAAAATGAATATGGGCACGCGAATGTGACGGAGGCAGTGAGTCAAAAGCTGACGAGCTGGCGGGATATGCAGCGGCGGTGCTGGAAGATGGGAACGCTGCGTGCGGAGCGCCAGGCGCGGCTGGAGGAGATCGGTTTTGAGTGGGCTCCGCCTCAGTTTGCGGGGCTGAGCCGCGAGGAGTGGTTCATAGCGGTGTGGGAGAAGAAACTGAAACTGCTGGAGGCGTTTTACAAGCGCTTCGGACATACGCGAGTGCCGCTGCGGTGGGAGGAAGACCCGACGCTGGCGGAGTGGTGCAAAACTCAGACGAGACGGCGGCAGGAGGGGAAGCTGCTGCCGCAGCAGGAGACGCGGCTGGAGGCTCTGGGGTTCTTTGAACTACGCGAGGAGGGGCTATTCGGGGCTCTGTGGGCGGAGCGCTATGCGGAGATGGTGGCTTTCCAAAAGGAACATGGGCACACGAACGTGACGGGGAAGGTGAACAAGCAACTGTCGTTCTGGCGGGATACGCAGCGGGAGTTCCGCAAGATGGGGAAGCTGAGCGCGGAGCGCATCGCGAGGCTGGATGAGATCGGCTTTGAGTGGGAGGCTCCGGGGCGGGCGGGGCTGCGCCATGAGGAGTGGCAAAAGCAGCTTTGGGAGACGCGGTGGGAGGAGCTGGTGGCCTTTAAGGAGCGCTATGGGCACTGTCATGTGCCGGTGGAGTGGGAGGAGAATTTAATCCTGGGCGGCTGGGTGCTGACGCAGCGGAGACTTCAGCGCCAGGGGAAGCTGGTGGAGGCGCGGCTGAGGCGACTGGAGACGCTGGGGTTTCTGTGGGAGCCTCCAGCGCGGTTTTTCGAGCCGCCTTTTAAGAGTGCCTACGCGCCTAGCCAGGCTTTCCTCGATCAATGGGAGGAGCGCTATGCGGAGATGGTGGCCTACCAAAAGGAACATGGGCACACGAATGTGACGAAGACGCAAAGCCGGGTGCTGGGGCGCTGGCGGGATGCGCAGCGGGAGTCCCGCAAGATGGGAAGTCTGCGTGCGGACCGCATCGCGAGGCTGGATGAGATCGGCTTTGCGTGGGAGGCTCCGGGGCGGGAGGGGCTGCGCCATGAGGAGTGGCTGCAGGAGGTGTGGGAGAAGAAACTGAAGGGGCTGGAAGCATTTAAGGAGCGCTATGGGCATACGCGGGTGCCGCAGAAGTGGCAGGAGGATCTGAAGCTGGCGGGGTGGAACACCCTCCAGCGGCGACGGCGGCGGCTGGGGAAGCTACCGCCGATGCAGGAGGCGCGGCTGGTGGCGCTGGGGTGTGAGTGGCTGGGGTAGTGGCCGCAGGGTGCGGGAATCAGGTCTCCCGGCCTACGAAAGTGATGATACGTCGCTTCGTGGGGGCTTTGGATCGACGTGCGCTGGGGGTGTTGTGGAAAGCGGCGCTGCTGCCGCCGCACTCCAAGACGCTTCGCGCGGTCCGGGCTCCCAAACAGCCGGGTAGTTGGGCGGAGATGATCCATCGCGAGAAGGAACGTCAGTGCGCCCAATACACCCGGCCTAAAGTGGGGAGGCAGCGGAAATGGGGCTTGTCAGGGAGCTGGGAGTTTGATTAAATACGGTGCATGAAGAAGGCGAAATCTGAAGCGTCTGAGCGGCATCTCCGGGCTCTGGCGGAGCATGCGGAGTGGGAGTGGCTGCTGGGGCAGGTGGTGGGGTTCCGGCAGCAGCACGGGCATGT
>JBDNIB010000617.1:0-2888 GCA_041688535.1 Prosthecobacter sp. | reverse complement strand
GAACGTCTCAGCGCCGCCGACCACCACCTGCTGCATGACATGCGGCAGCTCACCGACCGTCTCGACGCCTGGGGGGCGCAGAGCGTTGGTTCGGCACGGCTGATGTCCCAGTGGCTGGCCACGCATCCATGGATCGCCCACACTTGGTCCCAAACGGGTCAACCGGTCACCATCGAGTCTTTTGAAGGCCGGATGGAGTATCAGCCAGGCCAGGGCTTCAATGCCGAGGAACAGATCAAGGTCATTAACGAGGCGACCCGCAAGCCCGACAGCATGCCGCAATTCGCCTCCGCGCTGGATGACGGCGGCCCGCCGTTTCAGCGCATTTATGCCCCAGGGGCAGCCACCTCCGCCTGGCAGCGAACATCACAATGGATGACTTACCTGAAAATGCACGGCTACCACATTGATGACCGCCCGGTGCAGTCAGAGGTGCCGCTGAGCTGGAGCGGCTGGCATGTGGGCGACTCCATGTTCATCTACTGGCATAGGTTTGCCGACGGCAGCCTGAGCTGCGCGCTGATGAACCCGCAGGCGCTGATGAACTCCCTGTTTCAGCGGCTGCCACAGCCCGGACTGGCCATTCCGCCCGGCCGCATGATGCTCACCACGGTGAAGGGCATCCCGCTGCATGAATGGGGCAAAAAACTGGCCGGTTCCAAAACACCTCCGTCAGCTCATCGTGCCTGCTCGGAGCCGTTGTCACAGTGGGAGATGGCCTACTCGCCTGCCAATGAGGAGTTCCCCAAACCCTACCTCTTTCCGATCATCCTCGGCGTCAGTTCGGGCATCGTGCTCGTCTTTGTCGTCGGCTGGCTGTATTTCCACGAAAGCGCAGGTGAATTCCGCCTCGCACAGCAGCGCGTGACCTTCGTCAATCAAATCTCCCATGAGCTGAAAACGCCGCTCACCAACATCCGCCTCTATGCCGAAATGGCCGCGCATCGCGCCGAATCACAGGGCGACAGCATTGCCAAACGCCAGCTCGGCGTGGTGGAGGCGGAGACCGCGCGGCTGGACCGCCTGATCCAAAACGTGCTCAATTAAGCGCGGCAGCAGCGCGACAAGCTCACCATCCAGCCCAAAGCGCTCGCACTGGACGAAATCGTCTCGCGCATTGTCGAGTTCTGGAAGCCGCTGCTCGAAAACAAAAACTTTGAGATCGCCACCTCGCTGCACGGTCCTGCCGTGATCCAGGCAGATCCCGACGCCATTGAGCAGATTCTAGGCAATCTCATCTCCAACGTGGACAAATATGGCAACAGCGGCAAGTGGCTGAGCATCCGCACGGAGCACGATGAGCTGCAGGCCCGCATCATCGTGGAGGACCGGGGTCCAGGCATCCCCTCCGGCAAGCGCCGCACCGTGTTTGAGCCGTTTGAGCGCCTGCGCTCCGACCTAGCCGAAGGTGTCAGCGGCACCGGCATTGGTTTGACCATCTCGCGTGAACTGGCACAATTGCACCGCGGCACACTCACCGTCTGCCCCCAATACCGCGAAGGCGCGCGTTTCATCCTCACCCTCCCCATCCTGCCATGACCAAAATACTCATCGCCGAAGACGACGACCACACGCGCGATGCGCTGCGCGAAGTGCTCACCATGGAAGGCTACGAAGTCATCCCCGCCAGCGACGGCCTGCAGGCCGTGGATTTTTTCCGCGCTGAAAATCCCGACTTCGTCTGCCTGGATGTCATGATGCCCGGCCTCAATGGCTACGAGGTCTGCAAGCAGATCCGCCGCCAGGATGAAAAAGTGCCCATTCTCTTTCTCACCGCCAAGACCGAGGAGATCGACACCGTCCTCGGCCTCGAACTCGGTGCCGACGACTACATGACGAAGCCCTTCGGCGTGAAGTAAATCATCGCCCGCATCCGCGCTATCCTGCGCCGCAGCGCCTCACGCGGCGGTGGCAAAATCGACGATGACTTCACCATGGACGACCTGCGCATCGTCCCCACCGAGCTGCGTGCGTATCGCGACAAAACGGAAATCCAACTCAGTCCGCGTGATGTCAAAGTGCTGCGCCTGCTCTCCGAGCGGCGCGGCAAGGTGATCGGCCGCAACACGCTGGCCGACGAGGTCTGGGGGGTGGATTATTTCCCGGAAAGCCGTGCGCTCGACCAGCACATCTCGCAGCTCCGCAAACGCATCGAAAAAGACCCCACGCAGCCGCGTATCATCCGCACGGTGCATGGCGCTGGCTATCGGTTTGAATGACGCCTGATTGCAGCGGCGTAGAATGAGCCTGCATTCGTCACTCATCCATCATGCTCACCTTCGACGCCCACCTGGACCTCAGTCTCAACGCCCTCGGCGGCTTCAACCGCGACCTGCGTCTCCCCGTCAAAGAAATCCGGCGGCGTGAGGCAGGCATGACCGGCAAAGGCCGCGCCTGCGGCACCACCGCGTTTCCTGACATGCGCCGTGGGAAGGTCGGCATCTGCGTCGCCACGCAGCTCGCGGGTTGCATGCCCGGCGCATCACCCATCGCTGGCTGGATGTCGCCTGAGCAGGCTTGGGCGGAAACCCAGGGCCAGCTTTCCTGGTATCGCGCCATGGAGGAGGTGGGGGAGTTGCGCCAGATCACCAATCTGCGCGAACTCGACGAGATGATCGCTCTCTGGAACAACACCGCTATTCCAGACGATGAAAAAGCCATTGGCTACATCCTCAGCCTCGAAGGCGCCGCCTCCATCCGCACCATCGGCCATCTGGAGGACGCTTGGGAGCAGGGGCTCCGCGCCATGGGGCCTGCGCACTACGGCGTCTGTCGTTACGCCCTGGGTCACGATCAGGTCGGACCACTGCCCCCAGGCGGCAAGCAGTTGATCCAGGAGATGGACCGCCTCGGCATGATCCTCGACGTCACGCATCTCAGCGATGAGT
>JBDNIB010000616.1:0-2023 GCA_041688535.1 Prosthecobacter sp. | reverse complement strand
TTGCTGGCGCTGATCTGACCGCAACCATACGAGCGCTGAAACTCCCACTCGACGGGCGAGCCAGTTTTGAGGTCCCACGCGCCGCCTTGTGCATAAATGGTGGCGTCGTTGATGAGCGGACGCGTTTGATACTTCGCGTCCTGATCCCACAGACGCTTGCCGGTGGCGATATCGAAACCGGCGATGCGTCCGCCGATCTCAGAGGGCAGTTCGAAGAAGTTGTGGCGCACGGCTTTGTAATTCATGAGCAACACGCCGTGCTTCGAACTGACGGAAACCTGCGTGCCCCAGATTTCGTCGTTGTTTTCCCACACGAGCCAGCCGGTGGCCGCATCAAGCGCACGCAACGTGCCGCCGGGCACTTGGTCGTGGGTGAGCTTCGGTGCGGAGCGGTTTTCGCGGCGCGGATTGGCCGCGCGATCGGCTTCAATCAGCGGACGGTCGATCAAATAGACGCGCTCTCCGGCGATGGCGACGCTGTTGTGGCGGATGGCGCCTTTGGGCGCATGTTTCCATTTCACCGCGCCGGTGGCCGGATCCATGGCAAAAAGCAGCACCGACTCAGTGCGCAGGCTGGTGAGCTGATAGGCCACGCTGACATTGTGCTCGGCGTTTTCGACGGAACCGAAGAGCGTGCCATTTTCAAAAGCGAGGTAGCCCCAGTTGCGATTCGTGGAATCGGTGGCGACGGGCGTGGTGAATTCGCGCAACAGCGTGCCAGTGGCGAGATGAATGCGCAGGCAGCGTGGGCCGCTTTTTACATAGACGGAGTCACCACCGATGCAGAACGGCCCGCCGGTGTCGCCGACGCCGACATCATGACGGATGCCGTCGTAGTCGATGAGGAAGTTCTTCACATCGAAGTCCCACAGGCGGCGGCCGTTGTAGGCGTCGAGGCAGCACAGTCCATGCACGCCGCTGACGACCATGTAGCCCTGTGAAACGAGCGGTGCGGGGCCGTTGCCGTGACGGTTCGCGACTTCGAATTCGACATCGCGGAACCAGAACATCGAGAGCTTGCCCTTCACGATCTCGTCGTCGGAGCAGAGCGTGTTCGCGGGACTGCCGTTCTGATGCGTCCAGCTTCCGGCACCAGCGGGGGCGCTGGCTTTTTCGAGGCGCAAACCATCGCGATGACAAATCAGGCCGGTGTAAGGGCGGCGCAGACGCTCCATCTCCTTTTGAATCGTCGGTGTGACCTTGCGCGGCGAGATGACGAGATTGGCGAACTGCTTCGGGTAGTTCGTGGACTCCAATGAACCGACAGACACGCTGATGCGCGTGCCGTAAAGCCCCGCATTCACGGCGCGTGAGCGCGCGGCATCGGCAATGGTGGCATCGGTCTCCATCGCGATGATTTGTAAATCCGACTGGCGGGCTAGGGCGAGTGCGAAATCGCCATGACCAGAGCCAAGCACGACGGCGTAGCCTCCTTTGACACCGCTAGCATCGAGGATGGCCTTCGCCTCCGCCATCACAGCGCCAGCGAGCGATTCTTCGGAGGCCACGGGTGCGTGCGGAGGTGGCAGCGGCGCAGGATTGCCATCGAAGAGATAGACGATGCCCTGGTCGGTTGTCGCGACGACACGGCCGTTGCTGGCGGCGAGACCGAGCACCTTTCCATCGACGCTATGCTTCCACCACTGCGTGCGCTGGCCTTTGTAGTCGATGGCGGTGATCTGGCCGTCGCAACCGACCACGGCCTCGCTGCCGGTGATGATGAATTCGAGCACCTCCCGGTCCACGGGACTGACCTTGTCCTGCACCAGCTTGCGCACCTTCGAGGTCGCACCTTTGCGGTCGATTTTTTCCTCGTCCTTCCAGAGATAAATCGCCAGCGAACGGCCTTCGGCCCGCACCACACCGCCGGGAATAGCAACCGCTGATCCCGCGCCGAACGGCGACGCGAGATCGCCCGTGGTCTGATCAAACAGGCTACCCGAGTTGATGAAACTCGACTCAGTGAGCAGCACGCGCGTGCCGCCGCGTTGCTGGTTCTTTTGCAGGTGGTAGTAGCGCAGCT
>JBDNIB010000615.1:0-5952 GCA_041688535.1 Prosthecobacter sp. | reverse complement strand
GCCAGCAGCACTTCCTCAAAGTGCATCACCCCGTCGCCATCGTGGTCCCGCACCGCGTCGGCGAAGTCCAGCTTGCTCAAAATGCCGGGATGCGCGTCCTCGATGCTGTCGAGGATGCGATCTCCGTCGAGGTCGGCTGGATCAAACAAGGCGTTACGCATGAGGTATTCTTGCAGATTGGGGATGCCGTCGCCATCGAAATCTTCGGTGCTTGATCCCTGCGGTTTCACCGGCAGCGCGTTCCAGGCGTCCAGCGCCGCCTGCAATGTGGCGGCGGGGATGCTCTGCGCCGACTGTCCCAGGGTGCGGAACTTCAGCGCAAAGGCGAACACATGCTTGAGCTGCCCCAGATTCACCAGCTGGTAATCATCCTGCACCGCCGAACTGCCCGCCCACGGATACGGCAGGCCCAGACGCGTATAGAACGGCGTGGCGACCTGCTTGAGCTGCCCTTGGTTCACCGCGAGGTAGTTGTCCCGCGTGATTCCTGCCGCAGGGGGCGTGTTCCAACTGGCAATCAGGGCATTGATCGCCCCGCCCGCGCCACCCGGCAGTTCCGCCGCCATCGCCGCTGCGGCTTTCGTGGCCAGATGCTTGTAAATGGGGGTCAGGATGCAACTGGCTGACAAATTAACAGTGACAATGGCTTCATGCAACTTTGTCAAGCAGTTGCACACTGACCCCGTTTCCCTGGCGAGCAGACGGCCGGCGGCATCGAAGCTGCGGGCCACGTTGGGTGCGCCGCCGCTCCAGGTTTGGGCGGTTTCACGGTCGCGTGCGTCCAGGGTGGCCGTCATCACCTGCCCGGCACGGGTGCGCTGGGTCAGGCGGTTGCCGGCGGCATCGTACGTCCAGGCTTCGAGGCTGTTGTCCGGGTAGGTGAGTTGGGTCTGGCGGTCCACCAGATCGTAAGCATGCCCATAGGTTTTGCCGCGTGCATCGGTGAGGTGGGTCAGGTTCCCCGCCGCATCGTACTGAAAGCTGGTGGTCTGCGACTTGGGGTCCACCGTGCTCAGGCGGCGGTTCATGCTGTCGTAGGTGTGCGTGGTGATCACGCTGCCGGGACGTTTCGAGGTGAGCAGATTGCCTGCGGCATCATAGGTGTAGTCGGTGCGGCGCAGCAGTGCGTCCTTCACCCAAATGCGGCGGTCGCGTTTGTCGTAGGCCATCGTGGCGATGTTGCCCTCTGGGTCCATGACCGCGGTCACGTTGTCGCTGGCATCGTAGCCATAAGTGGTGGTGGCGGCCTGCGGCGCGCCGTAGCCGGGCGTGGCGGTGATGAGGTTCCACTTCAGGTCGTAGCCAAACTTGTGCTGGCGTCCGCTGGGCTGGGTGATGAGGATCGGCTTTGCTTCCGTGTTGCAGGCGCTGCAGCCGCCGGGCGCGCCGTAGGCGATCAGGGTCGTGCGGTTCAGCGGGTCCGTCGTGGACGTGAGACGCTTGAACTCGTCGTAAGTGCTGGCCCAGACCTGGGCCAATTCGTTGCTCTGTTCGATGAGATTGCCATTGTCGTCATAAACAAAACCACGGGTGCTGGCATCCGGCAGAGCCATCAGGGTCACTTGCCCACGGTCGTTGTAGGTATAGGCCGTGGCGTTGCCGCGCGGATCGGTCACGCTCGCCACCAAGTCGAGGCCGGTGTAGGTGTAGCTGGTGGTTTCGTTCGCCGCATTGCTAGCACTGGTGAGCAGGCCGGTGGGGGAATACCCATTCGTTTCCACGCCGCCGTTGCGCTGCTGGTGCGTCAGCACCTGGCCGAAGGCGTTGTAGGTCCAGGTTTCAAAGGTGCCGTCGGCGTAGTCCATGCGCGTCACCCGCCCGTTGGCATCCCGTGTGTAAGTCGTCGTGCGCGGCAGGATGCCCGGGCCGGTGACCGAGTGCGTCAGCACGCGGCCACGGTCATCCCGCGTCCAGCTTTCCACCGTGGTGTCAGGATGGGTCTTGGACAGCAGGCCACCCAGCGGGGTGCGCGTGTAGCTGGTGGTGTAGCCGCGCCCGTCCATCTGCGTCGCCACATGGCCCGCACCGCCGTCCGCATAGGTCCAGGTGGTCGATCTGCCATTGGCATCAACCTCTTTCGCCAGATTGGCATTGGTCAGATTGAACTGGTAGTTCACCACCGCCCCGTTCGGATACACCGCCTGCGGCTTGTGTGCGCTGATGAAGGCCGTCCCCGCCGCCGTCTCCCCCGTCAACCCGCTGCGCTCCTCCCGCAGAAAGCCCAGCGCCGTGTCGGGATCAAACACATACTGCATCGTCGTGCCCTGCCCCACGATGCGCGGGTCAATGCAGTGCTCCAGGATCGGCCGCGTGTACGCATGCACCTGCGTGTAGGAATACACCGCCATACTGCTGTCCGGGTAGGCCACCGAGGTCAGCACGCCCCAGCGGAACCAGGTGCTCGGGTCTTCAAAGATGGCATAGTTGTAAACGACGCTGCGCCCGTCGCTGGCCTTCACTTCCTTGACCACCCAGTTCGAGCTGTTGGTGTCATTCATGCCGATGAAGGTGGCGTTGGCCACGTTCGCCACCACGCCCGCTGGAATAAAGTAACGAATTTTGGACACTGTTTTCGCCGTGCCGGCATCAATCCCCACATAGCCATTCCGCAGGTAGGCGTAGCGGTAATAGGTCGCCGTGTCGCCATCAAACGCCTGGTCCATCTCCTCCCCGGTGGCGGCCACGGGATCACTGCCGAACGGCACACCCGTGATGCGCTGGTTGTTCTCGTCATAGAACTCCAGTTCCGCCACCGGCAGCGCCGGATCATTGGAGAAATCATTCGCATAGAACAGTGTCAGAAACCGGCAGGCCGTCGCATTGGTCACGGTGATTTCATTCCAGACGCCCGTTGCAGTGTCCGCCGGGCTGGCACCCAGCGTCACCCGCTGCTGGGCAAAGCCACCCTGGTTCAAATACGTCAGCTTCAACCAGCGCCCCGTCGGGTCCGTCACCTGCCGCAGCAAGGTGTCATTCACATTGCTGTAAGTGAACGCGTAACTATTGCCGTTCACATCCTCCGCGCTCTCGATCCGGTAAAACACCGCATTGCTGCTGGTGTTCGCGCGCTGCTGAAAGCGATAGACCTCGCCGCCGATATTGCGCAAAGCATACTCAGTTCCGTTCTGTCGAATCTCCCAGTTAGCGTTTGAAGTTCCCACCCACAGCGTCGGGTCATTGATGTCTTTGCCAAAGATGAGGTCTGCGCCACTTGGCATGCCTACCCGCAGAGCAGGCTGTCCATTGCTCAGATTTCCACCACTGCGCATGAACCACTGGTAATTGTGTGTCCACACACCCTCGCGGCCAAACCTGCCCTGACTGCTCGCTTGGGGTGCCAGACGCGTATTGCTATAACGCGCAAAACGCAGTGGCATCTCTCCCACCGAACCGAAAACTGAAAGATCTGTCACATGACGATGTGCGTTGCCGCTGTAAGCACTGAAGAAATTCGTCCCATTACAATCATTCGGTGGTGGGCTCGAATCTTCGTCTGGACAAGGCTTATTGCTGCCACCACCACCCGAGCCGCTCGTGCAGCCTGGTGGCTGCGAAGCTCCACCCGGCGTCTGGTTGGCGCAGGGATTCCCAATCCCATATAATGTTGAGCCGGTAACCAGCGTTGCAGCTAAAAAAAGCAGAGGTGAGTTCAGTTTCATAAATGGAATAGGTTCAAAAAGTCGGAGTTAGAAAATTGATCAGCGCTGGGCGGTGGGGCGCATGGTATTGAGTTCACCCACCCAGAAGTCGAGGTTCTTCACCTCCCCTTTGGGTGTCACAATTGAGACCCGATGTGCGCCCACGTTTGCGCTTGCAGTAAAAGCAAATTCAGCTGCACCTTGAGCATTCAAATCCACCCGCTGGCTCATTTTAGCACCAGCCAGCGCCCCGCCATCCTGTGCGGCCAAGGCCAATGGCATCCCGGGTTTCGAGGATTGAAATTGCAAGTGCACATTCACCCGCTCTTCTGGCCCCACCTGCACTCTTGGATATTCGCCCAATTGGTTCACTTCCAAGTGCAGTTTCCGCTTTCCGTCTCCAGTGGTCACCTGCGCCACCACAGGCTCACCCTCATAATGTGGCTTCCCTCCCGGCCATTCCACCCTTTCAAAACCTTCTGCGTCCTTTTGGCCGCTGGTAATCGGCAGCAGCTTTTCACCCGGCATCGCAATTGCGACTTCCGTTTTAGCGACAGCCTCAGCGGTTTTAGGCTCATCTGGGCCGGGAGCCGAAGATGCCAGTGCACCAGGGGCGGCAACACTGACTTTAGACTGCTCGACAGAAAGCGTGTCTAAATCCCTGGGACTCCGACTCACGATAACTGCCACGACAAGCGCTCCCATGGAGGTCACGAGGATTAAGAGAGGTTTTTTATGCATAGGTTGGGTGCGTTGTGTTTGGGTTGGTTGGCAATCGGAGAATTCAGCTTGGGGAGTTTGGCATTCGTCATTTTTAGCCGCCCACATTCACGCTGACTTCCGCGCTCCACTGGCCGATGGGGGCGTCGTTCACGCGGTAGATGGCGCGGTATTTCCATTTCGTGAGGGCGGCGGGGAAGGGCGTGCTGTCGTGGTAGCCGGGCGTGGTGTCGAAGGTCAGCACCACCCAGCCTTTGCCATCGCTGCGGTCCACCTGGATCTCGCACTGGTCCAGGTGCTTGCCCAGGCCGTGCCAGCCCCAGCCGAGATCCACCCCGACGGCAGCGACGATGGCGGTGATGTTCGGACGCGCCTGCGTGAGGTCCGGCACCGCCTCCTCACCGCCCAAGATGCCCAGGTCGATGCAGATGGCATCCGTGCAGGTGTCCATCTCCTTGATCTCCGCCACAAAATCAAAAATCCGGCTCAGCGCACCCGCCGGGCGCGCCACCACACCATCCCCCAGCGGCGGCGGCGTATGCACGGGCAGCGCCAGCGGCCCGCCGCCAGTCATGGCCTGCTCCAGCGCACTGGTCGCAGCCTTACCATGCGTGCGCACCGACTCCAGCCAAGCCAGCAGCAGATGCACCAGCCAGCGCGCATCCGCCACAATGTCCGCCGCGCGCGGCGCAGCCAAGCCCAACAACGCAGCATGGAGGGCCAGTTTCAGGCGGAAGTTCTCCAGCCAGACGGCTTGGTCAGAATGGCGGGTAGGAAAGAATTTTTGGCGAGTCATTTTGGTGGTGGGTTGATAGTTGGGTGAGCTTGGGTGGGCGGGAATCAGGTAAGGGACAAAATTTTCGTCCCAAGAATCACGGGCGTAGCCGAGACCGTCCGCGCCGAAAAAAAGATTCGCGTCGTCGAGCGTGTGAATCCGGCCCGTGTAGGGATTGATGGAATCGAAAAAAAGCAGGCGCATGGAGGAGTCGGGTTCAGGTTCAGGGATGAAAGCCGGAGCAGAGCGCGGACGCTCCCGCCCGCTGAGAAATCAAGCCCATGAGCACCGTCACCACCGCCTGCAGCCATGCCGCAGCTCCCCAGCCCAAAAAACCGCCGAAAAAACAAAAAGGGACGCCGCCGCAGAAAAAGGCACCAGCAACCTGGAAAAAGGGACCCATCCCCAGCATCAAGAGACCTGCGGAAAACCATTCGGGACCGCTGCCGGAACAAAAGGGACCACTCTCGGAAGAAAAGGTGGCCATCCCGCGAAAAAAGGGACCAGCAATCTGGGAAAAGGGACTCAGCGCCCACAAAAAGGGACCTGCGGAAAACCATCCGCGACCGCTCCCGCGAAAAAAGGGACCGATCCCTTTTTTTCCTCCGCGCAGCTCCAAACGTCCCCAACGTGCTCATGAAAGCCACCCGCCTTCCACCCTGGAAAAGAAAGCAACGACTTGATTTTCCGCCCGCGCTACAGAACCGCGAACCGCGAACCGCGAACCGCGAACCGCGAACCGCGAACCGCGAACCGCGAACCGCGAACCGCGAACCGCGAACCGCGAACCGCGAACCGCGAACCGCGAACCGCGAACCG
>JBDNIB010000614.1:0-2142 GCA_041688535.1 Prosthecobacter sp. | reverse complement strand
CGTCCAACAGGTTTTGCTCGTCACAATCCTTGAGCAGATAGCCCTTCGCCCCCGCCCGCAGCATCTCCCGCACGTAAACAGAATCCTTCTGCATGGACAACGCCAGGATGCGCGTCTTCGGCAGCGCCTTGGTGATCTGCCGCGCGGCCTCGATGCCGTTGAGTTCAGGCATCGTCACATCCATCACCACGACATCGGGTTGCAGCTCTGTGGCCATGTCCACTGCTTCGCGGCCATTAGCTGCCTCGCCGACGACCTCCATGTCCCACTGGGCGGCAAGAATCATGCGGAAGCCGTTGCGGACCACACCGTGGTCATCGGCCAGAAGAATGCGCGTTTGTTTGGTTGCCATGTTGGATATGAGGGTAACGCGAGTGGGGCAAAGATCAAAACCTGCCCGTATTTATGCACGCTTGTTTTTGAAAACGCCCAAATCCGTCCATTATGTCAGCCATGAACGATGACGATCTCAATCGCATGCTTCGCCGCGCCGCGTCAACCGGCCCGGCGGTCATCCCACCGACGCTGGAAGACACGATCATGGCACGCGTGCGCGTGGACGACGGCCGCGCCAGACGCTGGCGCTCCTTTGTGCAATGGCTGCTGCTGCTGACCGCCATCGCCGGAGTGGCTACGGCGTGCGTGGTCGGCTGGACCCTGGCCGCGCGTGACACCACGCACACCACCCCGCCGTCGATGCCGGTTTTCCGCGAGGGCACGCCGCGATGAACACACGTTTCAAATGGCTGCTCATCTCCCTGGTCTGCTCCGCCGTGCTCGCCGGTGGCACGGCTTGGTTCGTGACCGACTGGACACTGCACCGGCACGGGGAAAGCCACGCGCACGGCCAGGTAGAGACGGATTTCCATGCCTGGATGCATGAGCACCTCGACATCACCCCGGAGCAGCATGAAAAGCTCGAACCCATCGAGGCAGAGTTTGCACAACAGCGCGTGCGATTGCAGGCGGACATCCGTCAGGCAGACCAAGCCCTCGCCACCGTGATCAGTGCCGCTGAAGTGAACGATCCAGCGCTGCAAGCCGCGCTGAAAACTCTGAACCAGGCCCAGGGCGAGCTGCAACGCCTGACGCTGGAGCATTTCTTTGCGATGAAGCGCTACCTGCGGCCCGCGCAGGCCAAAAAGCTCCTGGAATGGACGCATGACAGCCTCACCCGCGATTGACGCCCTGCCGCAGACGGAAATCACCACCGCCGACGACACTGCGGAGGCACGGCACATCCATGCCGCGCAGGCCGGTGATATGGCGGCGTTTGAATGGATCGTGCGGCGGCATGAGGCGCGGCTATTCGGCTTCTGCTGCCGCTGGCTCCACTGCACGGAGGATGCACGCGAGGTCTGCCAGGATGCGTTCGTGCGTGCCTGGCAGGCACTGCCGGAATTTGAGGGCCGCGCACGGCTTTCGACTTGGCTGTATCAAATCGCGCTCAACCTCTGCCGTGACCGCGCCAAAACCCGCGCCACCCGCCAGCGTGGCAACACGCTGGCGCTGGATGACATCGACCCGCCGCACTGCCCGCAGACGTCCCCAGATGCCAGCGCCGCTTGGCGCAGCGAGATGCAAAAACTCGAGCGCGGCCTAGCCGTGCTACCAGAAAAGCTGCGCACCGTGCTGCAACTCACCGCCATCGAAGGCCTGAGCCACGAAGAATGCGCCGAAGTGCTGAACTGCTCCGTGCGCGGTGTGGAAGGCCGCGTGTACCGCGCCCGGCAGATGCTGCTCCAGTGGTGGGACGAAGAGCGCTGAACCGCAAGGCAATCGAGAAGAGGCCCAAAACCCATGGCGCGCCTTTTTCGTCATTCGTCATTTTTTATGGGGTGCGTCACCGCAGGTCGTCCTAACAGTCGACCTCCCCTGCTCTCCCATGCCCCGCCTGCGCTTCCTCCTGTCCTGTTCCGCCGTCCTGCTGCCCCTGTTACTGCCTGCCCAGCAGGTGCCGGAGGAAACACCGGTCGAAATGGCGGAAATCGTCATCGAGGGCAAGGCGGAGAGCCTCATCGGCATCGCCACCTCGGCCTCCAAAGGCCAGACGAACACCAAAGAGCTGCTGGAGCGCCCGTTTTCACGCCGCGGGGAGCTACTTGAAAGCATCCCCGGTTTCATCGCCACCCAGCACAGCGG
>JBDNIB010000613.1:0-7714 GCA_041688535.1 Prosthecobacter sp. | reverse complement strand
GTGTGCATCATCTTCGGCGGCTAAGAGGGGATGATGCGGGAGCGCCGCTGGAGGATCAGCGGCGCTGCCCAGACCGGCTAAAGCCGGAACTACAATACGGGCCTGACCGGCTGAAGCCGGGACTACCCTACGGCCCAGAACGCTACCCCAAGTCTATGTTCGATTCCACCATTCCTGCCGACAACGCCGAACTCACAGGCGTGATGTTTCGCGGCCAGTTCAACGGCCTCAAAGATCTCATCGACGCGGTGCAAAGCATCACGTCCGTGCAGGTGGATGGGGTGGACACGCTGAACCCTGGCGATGCCGCTAGCGTGAGTCTCAGCGTGATCGGTAGCGTGCTGCACTTCAGCTTTGGCATCCCACGTGGGGAGCATGGAGCCAGTGCCACCCCCATCACCAGCTACATTGTCGATGCCACGAACACGCTGGACCCCGGCATGGCGGCGGCGGCGCAGGTGAGTTTTGATGGCGAGAGCGTGCGCTTCATCTTCGACATCCCACGTGGCGCAGATGGTGGCGAAGGCGGGCAGGGACCGCCCTTTGCGCAGGCGGTGGTGGACGGCGTGACGACACTGAACCCCGGCGAGAACGCGACGGTGGACGCCAGCTTTGACGGTACGAACGTGCGTTTCCAGTTCGGCATCCCGCGTGGGAACGACGGCAGTAGCGGCGACAACGGCCAAAACGGCAGCGATGGCGTTCCGGGTGAGGTGTCGAACGCGGACCTCGCGAACGCCATCGGTGGGACGAGCGCGAACAGCAATGGCGTGAGCACGCTGGATAACAACTACGCCGATCCCGACATGGAAGAGCTGCGCCAGAAAATGAACGAGATGGTCAACGCGCTGCGGCGTTGATGTGGAGTGATGGCATCTTGCCATCATTTGCCTGATGTGACGGCAGGATGCCGTCACTCCTTGTCCTACTGCCCGCTCCACACAAACGTCACCGGCTTGTCGATGTCGGGATGTACGCTGTGATGCACGGGGCAGCCGAGAGCGGTAGCTTCGAGGAGCTTGCAGTCTGGATGGTCGGGAGGCAGCGGGATCTCGATGGTGATGGGCAGGCGCACGATGCGGCGCGGGCTGTCCTCGCTCATGTGCTTTTCCACGCTGACCTTCATGCCGACGAGGTCGTGGCCTTTTTGCTGCGCCTTGATGCCGATCACCGTCGCCATGCAGCTCGCAAGTGCGGTGGCGACGAGATCGGTGGGGCTGAAGGACTCGCCTTTGCCGTGGTTGTCCACGGGCGCGTCGGTGATGAACTGGTTCTGCGACGGGCCGTGGGTGGCCCGGCAGCGCAGGCCGCCCTCGTAATCAACGCTGATGGAAACGGCCATGAGGGTAGGGCGGCGAAAGGGTTACTCCACGGTGACGATGCCGTTCATAATGGCGACGTGGCCGGGGAAGGTGCAGAAGTAGGGGTATTCACCGGCGGCGGGCAGGGTGAACTCGATTGACTCGGTCTGGCCGGGCTGGAGCAGGTTGGTGTGGGCGAGGATGTCGGGTGAATCAGGGATGTAGCCCTTGTCCACCAGCGTGATCGCGCTCATGGCGATGGTCATCATCTTGTCCTTGGTGCCGACCTTGCCGAGCACGAAATTGTGCGGCTGTGGCAGGGTGGGATGGGTGTTGTTGAAGGTCACTTTCACTTTCTGACCGGCCTTGGCGCTGATGCTCTTGGTGTCATAGGCCAGCGGGTTGGCGGCGTCGGGCTTGATGGTGATTTCGAGCAGTGGGAGATCGGCGGCTGGTGCGGCGGCGGCGGGCGGCGGTGAGTCTGCCATTGGTTTCGGCCGCAGTGATCCCATGCCTTTGACGACAAAGGCGGCCACCCAGAGCAGCACCACACCACCCATGATCGTGCCGATGACGGGGTTGAGGGTGGACCAGATGGAGAATGATTTTTCCGAGGACGGGGAGGGCGCAGACATGGGCTTGGGGTGGGAGTTTGAGCGCCCATCAGAGCACAGCGCCGCCTGAAAGCAACCGCCGTGTGCCTCACGGCGGTGCCGCTGGAGCGACCGCATTCATGGCCGCGCCAACCTGGCCTGCGACCAAGTGTAAAATGTCATTGTGATGTGCGGCCGGAACCTCGTGGAAGGTCACTCGCTCGGGGTGTGCCGCTGCCAGCGCGCGGCCCATGCGCACCGGGATCACCTCATCCTCGGCGCCGTGGAAGATCACGATTTTCGCATCCGCCTTGAAGGCGAGCTGGCGCAGCGTTTGGCGATTGTCGAAGCGGTGCAGGTTCAAATAGCACAAGGGCCAGCCCAGCACGATGCGTCCCATGTCCGTCATGCTGGTAAACGGCGACAGCAGCACGGCGCGACGCACGTCGAACTCCGTCCCCACCATCAAGGCCGCCGCGGAGCCGAGTGAATGGCCCAGCAGGGCCAGCCGTGGCTGCAAGGCTGCTGGCGTCGTGTGTAGATGCTGCGCCAGCGCCGCGTACGCCGCTGTGCCGCTGTCACGAATATGCCCTGGCGTCGGTTTGCCCGCGCAGTCGCCATAGCTCGGGTAATCGATCAGCAGATAGGCGAAGTGTTCATTCCATTGGTCGGTGAAATGCAGCCAGTCCAGCGCCAGCGAGCCATTGCCACCGAAACACAGCCAGACAGTCTGCGGTAAGCCCGGTGTGGCGACCCGTGGTGGGATGTAAAACGCCGTCTGCGGCCCCTGCGAGGTGGTGAACGGCACGCGCACGCCCTTGGCCTCACGCAGCATCGTTTCGTATTCTGCTTGGTAGGGGTTCGGGTGGTAGATGAGCTTGGACTGGCAGCCGAGCAGGAAGATCACGGGTGTGAGGATGACGATGGCAACAAGACGCAGGAGGCGTTTCCAAAGCGGCATGGCGGTAAGTCGGGTGAGATGCCTGTTTTGCGGCGGCGGCGGTTCATTGATCGCAGGCCACAGATGCTGGGGCTGCGCGGCCCAGATTGCGATCAAAATATTGCTGCGACTCTATTGGCGACCGCTTTACTTCTTCACTTGCGCAGACCCATCACATGGCACCATCAGCATGGGGAAAGCGGCCCGTTTCAGGACCTCCGCCGCTGTGCTGCCGACAAAGAAATTGTACAACGCGCAGTGATGCTGCGCGCCCATGATGATGAGATCGGCGTTCAACTTCGGTGTTTCAGCGACGGGCCCTTTGAATTGCAGCGCGCAAGCTTTCATGCCTAGTCGGGCAAGGGAGCCGATCAAAGCATCCGTGAAATCTACCAGGGCAACAATCGTTTTCATGGGGTGTATCCTCCTGCTATTGATGCGTCTGTCCGCCGGGCCGCGAAAAGCGTATCATTCAGCAGTCGCCAAAGCCACGCACCTCACGTCATGAAAACCATTCTCGCACTCATCGATTTTTCCGACATCACCCCGAAAATTCTGGATCACGCCCATGACTTCGCACGGGCATTCGGGGGCGACATTGTGCTCATGCATGTGGTGCCGCCGGAGCCGCTGGTGGTGGATTTCGAGCCACCCGCTGTCTCCCCGGACGTGTTCAAGGAGCGGCAGCAGGACTTGCAGGCATTGTGCGACTATCTGGCGCAACGAAGGGTCAGCGTGACGACTGCGCAGTTTGGCGGTCTCGTGCTGGAAACCGTCTTGGCCCAGATCGGGCTGCTCCAGCCGGATGTCATCATCATGGGCTCGCATGGCCACGGTGCGCTGTATCACCTGCTCATGGGCAGTATCACCGAGGGGGTCATCAAGCATGCCCCCCTGCCGGTGCTGGTGGTGCCGCGCGTGCCTGCCCAGGAAAAGCCCGCGCCGCAGTGAGCGATCTATGCGCCGCCCGCGCCCACTAAGCCCGCGTCCGGCGCTGTCATCCGCGCTGGATCCAGCGCGGCGTCCAATTCAGCGGCGGTGATGCCGAGTTCGTCGAGGCGTTCCAGGCAGAGGGCGCGCACTGAGACGCCAGTGCGGGCGCTTTCTTTGGCGATCTCTGCAGCCTTGTCATAGCCGATCATCGTGTTCAAACCAGTGACCATCGCGAAGCTGTGTTCGATCAGACTCAGGCAGCGCTCCCGGTTGGCGGTGATGCCCTCCACGCACCGCTCACGGAAAAGCGTGGTGGCATTGGTGAGCAGATCAATGCTTTCGAGCATGGCGGCGGCCAGCGCGGGCATCATGACATTGAGCTCGAAGTTGCCGCCGCCTGCGGCGCACCAGGTGACGGTGGCGTCGTTGCCGAAAACCCGCGCGCAGACCTGCATCAGACTTTCACACATGACTGGATTCACCTTGCCGGGCATGATGCTGCTGCCTGGCTGGGTGGCGGGTAGGGTGATCTCGCCAATGGCGCACTGCGGACCAGAACCAAGCCAGCGAATGTCATTGGCGATCTTGAACAGGCTGGTGGCGATGGTTTTGAGCTGGCCGCTGACCTCCACGAGCGCGTCCTTCCCGGCCTGGGCCTCGAAGTGGTCCTGCGCCTCCCGGAACGGGATGCCAGTCCGCTCCGCGAGGAGGGCGATGGCCCTGGCAGCAAAGCCGGGATGGCAGTTCAAGCCGGTGCCGACGGCGGTGCCGCCGAGCGGCAGCTCGGCGAGCGCCTTGAGTGACTTATGGACGCGGTCCACACCGTGTTCAGCCTGACGCGCATAGCCGTTGAACTCCTGGCCGAGACGCACCGGCGTAGCGTCCATGAGATGGGTGCGACCGATCTTGAGCACGTCCCAAAACTCCACCCCTTTTCGTGTGAGCGCGGCCTGGAGCTGCGTTAGCGCAGGCAACAGCCGGTCACTCATCTCCCGCGCCACCGCGAGGTGAATGGCGGTGGGAAAAGTGTCGTTGGAGGACTGTCCCATGTTCACATGGTCGTTCGGATGCACGGGGTCTTTCGCGCCAATGGGCTGGCCGGCCAGCATGCAGGCGCGATTCGCGATGACCTCGTTCACATTCATGTTCACGCTCGTGCCCGAGCCGGTCTGATAAATGTCGGTCACGAAATGGGCGTCGAGCTTTCCCTCGGAGACCTCCAGGGCCGCCTGCTCAATGAGAGCGGCCTTGTCCTCCGGCACCAGGCCGAGCGCGTGATGTACCCGCGCGGCGGCCCATTTGATGAGGCCATAGGCGTGGATGATGGGACCAGGCAACGTCCGTCCGCTGACCGGGAAATTTAACAACGCACGCTGCGTGGAGGCACCGTGCAAGGCGTCCGCCGGCACGGCCATTTCACCCATACTGTCTGTCTCAATGCGCGTGCTCATGTTCGCATGCTCGCAAAAGGCGGCGTCAAACAAAAGCCAAAAAACAGCCGGGGGTCGTTTCTGACTCCCGGCTGGTGGATTTGAAAAATAATGCGCGTGCGCTGCGGCCTACTTCAGCTCGCCCAGCACGCGCTTGATGTCGGCGGCCTGCTGGTCAGTGCTGGCCTTGGCGTCATGCCAGACGACTTTGCCGCCTTTGATGAGGAAGCACTGCCGGGTGGCGAGTGGGATAAGGCCCTTCATCATTTTCTCGACCTTGAATGCCGCGACGACCTTGCCATCGGGATCGGCGATGAGGTCATAGGGCAGCTTGTGGTCGTCCTTGAATTTTTTCTGCGCCTCGGGCTTGTCGAAGGAGACGCCGAGCACCTGCACGCCGTCTTTGCTGAGATCGGCAAAGGCATCGCGCAAAGAGCAGGCCTGCTTGGTGCAGCCGGGTGTGTTGGCCTTCGGGTAGAAGAAGACCACCGTGGGGCCTTTGGCATAAACGTCGGCGAAGTTCACCGTGGCACCATCTTGGTTGATGCCGGAGACGGCAGGAGCGGCGTAATCGACCTTTTCACCTTCACTAGCGAGGGCGGTGCCGAACAGGGCGTTGAAGAGGGCGGTGAGCATGAGGAGGCGCGTTTTCATAGTGGGCTACGGATGGCTGGGGTTATTCGATGCTGGCTTTGAGACCGGGGATGGCGGCGTTGAGCTGCTTTACGCCAGCCGCAGTGGCCTTGGACTGCCAGAGATAGACATTTTTGAGGCTTTTGATTTTGGCGAGGTGCTTCAATCCGGCGTCCGTGATCCCGGTGCCGTAGAGATTGATCGTCTGTAGTTGTTTCATGCCGATGAGCGATTCGAGGCCGGCGTCGGTGACTTTGGTCTGCCGCAGGTCGAGTTCCACGAGGCGGGGAAGCTGGGCGATGGTCTGCAAGGCGGCGTCGGTGATGATGGTGCGGCCCAGATCGAGCTGTACGATGTTGTCCTTGAGCGGCAGGATGGCGGCGGCTTTTACGTCATCGCATTTGGAGACGCCGGTGAGGAAATCGACACGTACGAGCGGGCTTTCCACCTTCACGGCGGCAACCTGCGCCCCGGCGGCCTTGGCTTTGGCGAGCACGTCATCGCTGAGCGGTTTCACTCCCTTTTCAAGGCTCGCGTAGAACAGATCATGCGGGCGAGGCTTGAAGGGCTTCGCCGTCGCTGTCAGCGCTCCGAGTGGCATGCCCTCAGTGCTGCCGACCCAGCCGCCGAAGTCCGCGCCTTCCTCGATCCAGGTCTTGAGCGTCTTGATTTCAGCGGCGGTCATGTCATCACCCTTCGGCGGCATGTGGCCGTCGTCGTCCTTCGGCAGCATCACTGCCTCATAGATACCGCTCTTGTCGGGTGCGCTCGGAGTGAGAACCGGGCCGTTTTCACTGCCTTTGAGGATGGCCCAGGAGGCGTCGAGCCGCAGGCCGGCCTTGGGCTCCTTCTTTTTGCCATTCTCTTCAAACGGTGCTTTGTGGCAGTCGATGCACTTCTTGGTGAGGGCGGGCAGCACCTCTTTCTCAAAATTCACCGCCGCATGTAAAGCGGGGGCGGCAACACAGAAAAATCCGAGGGTGAGGGCGGCAAATCGACAAGCAGGGGTGGACATAGGGTTCATGGAGGTGCTAAAACTAAACAGGTAGCGGCTGCGCGTCTGCCGCCAAAATAGGGGAAGGGATAACGCTTGCCTGCCCCGCTTGTTTCAGGGAAATACACTTCACATCAACGCACTAACCCTATGAGCACCACCAACAAGTCCATTGACACCGACCGGCAACTGCGTCGGCACACGTTGGCCATCGTCATGGGAGGTGGTGCGGGCACGCGGCTCTTTCCGCTGACACAGAATCGCGCCAAGCCGGCGGTGCCGCTGGCGGGCAAATACCGCATCGTGGACATCCCGATCAGCAACTGCCTCAACTCCGGGCTGCGCCAGGTGTATGTGCTCACGCAATACAACAGCGCCTCGCTGAATCGCCATCTCTCGCGCACCTATCAGTTCGATGAGTTTTCACGCGGTTTCATTGAGGTGCTCGCGGCGCAGCAGACGCCGGAGGGCGAGCGCTGGTACCAGGGCACTGCGGATGCCGTGCGGCAGAACCTCCGCTGCTTCCTGGAGAGCGACTACGAGTACTTTCTCATTCTCAGCGGCGATCAGCTCTACCGCATGGACTTCCGTGATCTGCTGCGCCAGCACCTCGAGAAGGGAGCTGACATCACCCTAGCCACGCTGCCGGTGAACGCGAAGGATGCGACCTCGTTCGGGATCATGCATTCGGATGAAAGCGGCAGGATTTATGAATTCGTCGAGAAGCCAAAAGATCCGGCCGTCCTGGAGCAGTTCCGCATGCCGGAGGAGACGTTGAAAAAGATGGGGCTGCCCACCGATGAGCCGCGCTTTGAAGCCTCCATGGGCATTTACCTGTTCAGCCGTCAGGTGCTCATCGACTGCCTGAACAACACGCACAACGACTTCGG
>JBDNIB010000612.1:0-1302 GCA_041688535.1 Prosthecobacter sp. | reverse complement strand
TGGTGAGTTCTTGGATCGTGATCGTGACCATGCGGAAAAGCAGCGGAGTTCCCGCTGGTTTTACGTGACCGCCGTCGAGATGGCAAGCTCGGCGAACGGCTGGCTGCGAATGCGGACCTCACTTCGCCAGCAGCTTCAGTGCAGCACTCACGTTCCCCACGGTCAGCAGTTCATCCAGAATGATCGGTTCCTCCACGCCGGGGATATAGAGCACGTTCACCGGCACGGCACGTTTGCCGAGGGCTTCCAGGGCGAGGCGGATGGCTTCGTTTTCGTCCGACCAGTCGGCCTTCAGTGTGGCGACCTTGTGCTGCTTGAACAAGTCACGCAGTCCGGCGTCGGCATAGACGCGTTTGTTGACCTGGCAGGTCCAGCACCAGGAGGCGGTGAAGTCGATGTACACCGGTTGATTGGCCGCACGCAGCGTGGCAACTTTTTCCGGCGACCAGGATTCCCAATGCAGCGCGTCGGGGTCGTTCGGGTTCACCGTTTCAGCGCCATGCGAGCGCGTGGCGGCGGCACCTGGCAGGCCAAACCACAGACCGGCACCCACGGCGAGCAGGGTGAGCAGGCGCGCGATTTTTTGCGTGCTGGCAGGCTTGTGCGGCAGCGCCCAGCGGCCGTAAATCCAGCAGCCAAAAGCGATTAGCACGAGGCAGAGGATGGCAAACAACAGCGGCAGGCCTTCGATCTGGTTCGTCAGCACATAGAGCATGAAGCCCACGGTGCCGAAGAGTAGGAAGGACATGCCTTGCTTGAAGCTTTCCATCCATGCGCCGGGTCGTGGCAGCGCGGAGACGAGACTGGGGAAAATGGAGAGCAGCAGAAACGGACTGGCGAGGCCGAGACCGATCAGCGTGAAGATCAGCATCGTCTGCGCGGGTGGTAGCGTGAGCGTGGCACCCAGGGCAGTGCCGAGAAACGGTGCGGAGCAGGGCGTGGCGACGATGGTGGCCAGCAAGCCCGAGAAAAAGGAGCCGCCGAGGCCGCTTTTGGCCTGCAAATTCGAACCCACGCCCATGGCGGAGGTGCCCAGCTCGAACAGGCCCGCCATGTTCAGCGCAAAGACCATGAAGAAGGCGGCGAGAGCGAAATTGAAACGTGGCGATTGGAGCTGGAAGCCCCAGCCTTTGCCCAAGGCGATGACGAGTGCGCCGAGCACCCAAAAGGAAAGGAGAATGCCCAAGGTGTACATCAGGCCATGCAGCACGACTTTGCGGCGGTCTTCACCGGCTTGCTGAACCACGCTCGTCACCTTGATGCCGAGCACCGGAAACACGCAGGGCATGATGTTGAGGATCA
>JBDNIB010000611.1:0-8638 GCA_041688535.1 Prosthecobacter sp. | reverse complement strand
TCGCCCACTTCATCCACCTCGCCCTCTATGTATGAAGTCACCATCATTGCTTAACGGCACCACGGCTAAACCCGGTGGCAGCGGGACTCGAGTCAAGTCTGACAGTGCCGCCTGCGGCGGACGCATACACGCAAATCCGCCACCGCAGGTTTTCATCCTCAAGCCTCGTTTCGAATATGCTTTCGCATCTTGCACGCCGCATGTCGCGTTCCACTATGGATGCAAAATCGCATGATGGAATTCGCATTGTTCAGGCTGCCCGACGGACGGGCGTGGCTGGGAGAAGGCCCCTTCACCGCGCTGGCCGCTGCGCCGGCAGCGGGGGGAGCCTTCTATGTCAACGACTTCGATTTGAGCGATCCGTTACCCTGGAAAGTGCCGGCAAAGCTGCATGCGATCACGTCGGAGAGCCTCGCGAGTACGCTCCACCTCAACGGTTCCAAAAAACCGCAGATCAACTGGGCCAAACCGGCCACGGAGTGGTTCAAGATGGCCTTCCGCCGCATTCGCCGGGAAGTACAGGCCAAACGGCTGGAAAAAATGGTTCCGGTCATCACCGAGACTGGCACGCTGATCGCTGGCGACCCCCGCCGCCTGCTGGAGGCGATCATGCAGGCACCCGCGAACATGTGGGGTTACGCGCATGTGAAAACCACGGGCGGATTCCTCGGCGCGACGCCGGAACTGCTGTTTCGCGCACACGGCCAAGACCTCGAAACAATGGCGCTGGCTGGAACCGCGAAACCCGGCAACCAGGACGCCTTTCTCACCGATGTGAAGGAGATCGAGGAGCATGAAATTGTCGTGCGGTATCTCACGGAACGGCTGCAAACACTGGGCGTGGTGAAGCGCCAGCCGCGTGCGTTGTGCGAGACCTCCGGCTTGGTGCATTTTCAATCACAACTGAAGGTGAAGCTGAGTGCTGCGGCTGATCCGACGCAACTGGTGCCGCTGCTGCACCCCACGCCTGCGGTGGGCTGCCTGCCGCGCAATGAGGCCGCACTGTCACGGCTGCGGGAGTACCGCCAGCAATTGCAGGTGCCGGGCTTCTTCGGCGCGCCCTTTGGTTTCGCTGAGGCGGATGGCACGACGCATATCATCGTCGCCATTCGCGGCGTCTCCTGGGAAGGGGATCAAATGAGCCTGCCTTCTGGCTGCGGCATCGTGGGCGGCAGCGCCTTTGATCACGAATGGCGCGAGCTGCGACTGAAACGCGAGGCCGTGCTGCGCCTGCTGACCCTTCACTCATGACCCAGGCGCAACTGATTCAGCAAGTGCTGTACACGCTCGGCCACTTTGGTGTGCGGGAGGTCTGCGTGGCTGCTGGTGCGCGTAACGCGCCGCTGGTGGCGGCCCTGCTTGCGTGTCGCGGTGTGAAAATCTGGCATTTTTTTGAGGAGCGTAGCGCTGCCTTTTTCGCGCTGGGTCGCATCATGGCTGACCCGCAGCCGGTGGCGGTGCTGACGACTTCCGGCACGGCGGCGGCGGAACTGCTGCCAGCGACGATTGAGGCTTACTATCAGGGGCTGCCGCTGCTGCTGCTGACCACGGATCGTCCCAAAAGCTACCGTGGCAGCGGTGCGCCGCAGGCGATTGAGCAGGCGCATTTGTTTGGCGTGTATGCCCAGGTGTTGGGGGACTGGGACGCGACTGATGATCCGCTGGAAATGTATGAGACGCGGGATGACCGCCCCCGGCATCTGAACGTGTGTTTGGACGAGCCGCTGGAGACAAACGAGGCGGGCATCACGTTTGAAACGACAGCCCGCGCGCAATCCGAGGCGGCAGAACAGGCATGTTCACTGGACGTGGATCTAGTTCTCGCGGCAGGCATGCACCCGGCGGATGTCACGGCTGTGGTGCCGATCCTGGCGAAGCTGGGCGTGCCAATTGTGGCCGAAGCGACGGCCAATCTGCATGGTTTTAGCGAATTGCAGCCGCTGCTGATGACCGGTGGTGAACGTGCGCTGCAGTCGGCCCGGCCCGCGCATGTGCTGCGCTTGGGCGCGGTGCCCTCGTGGACTTGGTGGCGTGAATTGGAGACGCAGAGGAAGATTCGTGTCACCAACATCACCCGCACTGGCTTCAGCGGACTGGCGCGGCAGGAACTGGTGGAAACCATGCCATGGGAGGCGCTGAAAAGTACGCAGTGCGCTGCGCTCGGCACGTCCTGCGGCATGCTGCAGTTCGAGCCGGAGCTGGAGAAATTTGCAGATTCGGAACCAAGCTGGCTGCGCAAGATCGCGAGCGTCATTCCAGCGGGAGCGCGGGTATTTTTGGGCAACAGCCTGCCCATTCGTGAATTCAACCTGGCGCTGAAAACGATCAAGCCGCGCGTGCAATTTTTCGCCAATCGTGGTGCCAACGGCATCGACGGGCTGATTTCGACCTTTCTGGGTGTCAGCGCGGTGCATCAGGGCGAATGCTGGCTGATCGTTGGCGATTTGAGCACCTTGTATGATCTCGCCGCGCCCTGGATCATCGCGCAGTTGGATCATCCGAAGCTGCGCATCGTGGTGATCAATAACGGCGGCGGCAAGATTTTCTCCCGCGTGGCTAGCCTGCGCGCGCTGCCGGATGCCGCGCGTGGCGTGATCGAAAATCGTCATGCGCTGAGCTTTGAACCCTGGGCGCAGATGTGGGGCATGGAATACCTGCAAACCGACGATGTGCATGATCTGGCGGATCTGCTGCCGGTGCCGATCGTGATCGAAATCCGACCCGATCCGCTGCAAACGGAGGCGTTCTGGCGTGACTGGCAGCGGCCAGTGATCAGGCCACGATGAAATCGCGGAAGGCGTCCATGATCACGACAATGGAGCAGGCTCCAGCGTCGGGGAAACCGATGCAGCCTTCACCCAGCGTCTTCGCTCGGCCAAATTTGGCGACCATGGCCTTGCTGGCCTCCTTGCCGGCCTCGGTGGCGGCGGCGACGGCTTGAATCGCCTCGGGCAGCGATTGGCCCGTGACTTCGGCGGCTTTGATCGCGGCAGGTTCCATCGCATCCACGCAGGTTTTGTCGCCCACAGCGGCTCCACCCCGTTGTTTCACGCCATCCACCCCGGCTTGGAGGAAGGCGGCGAGTTCGGCGGCGGTGAAGGCATCCTTGCCGTTGAGCGCCTTACCGCCGTTGCGGAAAAAGGTGCCAAAGATCGCGCCGCTCGCGCCACCCATGCTGCTCATCATCGCCATGCCGACGTTGGAGAAGGCTTTTTCGATGCTTTCGACCTCGGCGGCGTTGAGTTTTTCAATGGCCGCCCGCATGCCGCGCTCCATGCCCATGCCATGGTCGCCATCACCGAGATCGCGGTCGGCTTGGGACAGCATCGGCTCGGCGGCGATGATGCGCTCGCACGCGAGGATGAGCATGGCTTTGACTTCGTCTTTGGAGAGGCTGGATTTCGGCATGGCGCAGCGACAGTTGGCGCGCTGCCCCCGAAGTCAAATGCGAAGCCAGCAGGTGCGGCCTACACCTCCGCGCGGGTGGTGCGGCGCAGGCGGTCAGCCATGCCTTTCATGACGTGCAGGGCGAAGAGCGGCGTCTCATCCACCAGGAAAAGAAAGTGATGCCGGTTCACCGGCAGCAGCATGCAGTCGGTGCGGGCGACGGCGTCAGCGCTGCGCGGGCTATCGTCAATGAGCGACATTTCACCGAAGAAGCCGTCCGTGCCGACGGTTTCGACGACTAGGCCATCAATGACAATGTCCACCTCGCCATGATCCACGACGAACATCTCTCCCGCCTCGTCGCCCGCCTTGAAAATCACGGCGTCTTTGAGAAAAGAGCGCCGATTGGCCGGGCTGGCGAAGATTTGGGGGAGTTTCATGGTGGTCAGAGCTTGGTGTAGCCCACGCTCTCGCAGGGCATGTCCCAGAGTTTTTTCAGCTCGGCGTCGAGCTTGGTGATGCTGAAGCTTACGCCGGCCATTTCCTGGCAGGTGACGATGTTATCGACGATGGTCTGATGAATCTTAATGCCGCGTGCTTCAAGGATCGGCTTCGCGCCGCGTAACATGATGAGCAACTCCATCATGTGTGTGGCACCGAGGCTGTTGACGAAGAAGACGATTTCATCGCCAGAGTTGAGCGCGAGATCGTCGGCGAACAACAGGTCGAGAATCTTGGCGGCGAGTTCATCCGCCGTACACATCGGGATCAGGCCCACGCCTTTTTCACCGTGAATGCCCATGCCAAGACCGATCACATCATCCGCCAGTTCAAAGGTCGGTTTGCCGGTGGCCGGAATGCTGCCAGGTTTGGTGGAGACGCCGACGGTGCGGGTGTTATCACAGGCTTTCTGCGCGATACGGACGAGCTCGTCGAGCGAATCAACGGTCTGCGCGGCGGCACCGGCGATTTTGGTGATCGGCACGAGTCCGGCCACGCCACGCCGATGGTGTTTTTGATCCACCGGAGCGGAGCAGACATCGTCGGCGATGATGACGGTTTTCACGGTGATGCCCTCTTCTTCTGCCAGTTCGGCCCCAATGTCGAAGTTCATCACATCACCGGCATAGTTGCCGTACAAAAAGAGCACGCCTTTGCCACGATTCACCGCTTGAGCGGCTTCGAGCACGATGTCCGGCGGCGGCGCGGCGAAGATTTCCCCCACTGCGGCACCATCGGCCATGCCTTTGCCAACGAGGCCATGATAGATCGGCTCATGACCGGCTCCACCACCGACGAGCAGCGCCGGGGCATCCGGGCGCAGGTCATTCATCACGATCGAACGCGTGCCAACACGGCGGGCTTTGCCATCATAAGCGAGCACGAGTCCTTCAAAGAGTTCGTCAGCGCATTTGAGCGGGTCATTGATGATCTTTTTGGCAGGATTGGCGTGGCTCATGATCGGGGCGTGTGGGTTGGAAAATGGATTGCCAGTTTTACGGCTTGAGCCGGGGCTGTCAAAGCACGATTCACCGCCCAGCCAGGGAGCTGTCGGGTAATTGGAAGGCGTTCTCGATGACGTTGACGTGTGGCATTTCGCCCTCGATCAAGACGACCTCGGCGATGTCGAAACGGAGCTTGATGCGCGGATTGCCGAGCAGGCGCAGCCAGTCCTGGGCACCGCGTTGGATGAGACGTTGCTTGTCGGGGCCGACGGCGTCGGCAGGGCGGCCAAAGGCGGTGCTGGTGCGCGTTTTGACCTCCACAAAGGTCAGCACATCACGATGACGGGCGACGATGTCCACCTCGCCACGATTGACGCCACGGTAATTGCGGTAGAGCACCTTGCGGCCATGGGCGGAGAGCCAACGCGCGGCGATGAGCTCGCCCATGTCGCCGATTTCCTTGCGGTCCATGCGGCGACCGGCGAGATGACGATGAAACAAGGCCAGCGGTGATGCGCGCAGCCACATGGCCGCGTGGCGCACCCGCGCAGCGCCCGTCACCCGCCGCCGGAGCCAGCGCCACAGGCTTTCAGGGCGGAAGGCGCGGTGTTTCATGCGAGATCGAGCAGAGACTGCGCGACGGGTCGGAAACTGCGCCGGTGATGGGGACAGGGGCCGTGTTTCTTCAATGCCGTGAGATGCGCGGGCGTGGGGTAGCCTTTGTGAATCTCGAAGCCGTAGGCAGGGTGCTGCTGCGCGAGCGCGACCATGAAACGATCCCGCGTGACTTTGGCGATGATGCTGGCGGCGGCGATGGAGTAGCTGAGGCTGTCCCCCTTTACCAAGGCCACCTGATGCAGCGGATATTGTTTGACCGGTTTGCCGTCGATCAGTGCGGCATCGGGCACGGGCTGCAAGCTAAGCGCGGCGCGGCGCATGCCCTCCCATGTGGCCTGGAGGATGTTGATGCGATCGATTTCATCTGGCGCGATGCTCACGCAGTGCCAGTGGATGCGTGCATCGCCGATGATCTCATCATAGAGCCGTTCACGCTTCGCCTCGGTGAGCTGTTTGGAGTCGTTGAGCACGGGATGGGTGAATCCCTCCGGCAAGATCACCGCCGCAACGCACACCGGGCCGGCGAGGGGGCCGCGTCCGGCTTCATCAATGCCCGCGATACGGCAGAAACCTGCGGCGCGTAACGCATTCTCATGATCGAGCGTCGGCATGGAAAAGACGGCGTAATCCGCAGGCGGCCATTATGGCTTCACTTCAATCGGCAGGGTGATTTTAGCTGGAGCGCCCGCCTCTGGTGCCTCCCAGCGGAGCACCTCGGTTCCCGGCTTGGCGGGGTCGTTGGAAAGCAGGTACAACTGGATGCGCACGGATGCTTTTCCGTCCTTTGGCACCGGCACTGGTTTGAGGTTCAAGGTGATCTCATTATGCCCCTTCACGAGTCCGCCGATGAGCATCTGCTGGTCCAGAGCATCCTGCACAGGCTCGTAGTCAATGCCGTTCATGCTGATGACCGTTTCGTAGCCGAAGGTCTGCAGCTTGTAGCCGGCCTTGTAATCAGGCACACGGCAGAGGGGTGGCGGTGGCGGCATGCTGCCGGGCGGCGTGAATTCGGGCGTATCGAGAAAGTCAGGACGCTCGCCGTTGGCGAGAGCTTGGCGGATGTCGGGCGTGTTATTCAGACTGGTGATGCGGTTGCTGTCATACTTCCACACCCCGTTTTCCTGGTAGAATTTCAGCTTCAGCAGGTTGTCACGCAGCAGCTCGCGGTCTTGCCCCAGATCGACCTTGCCAAAATAAACCAGGTGCGCCGTTGGTCCCACCGCCTGCACTTCTAGCAGGCGCAGGCCGTCGAGCGGTGGCGGCTGTGTGCCAGAAGCAAACACGGCATCCGGGAACGCCTGCAGCTCGCTGACCACCGAATTGCGGATCACCGTCTGGCGATAACGTGTGATGCTGGCGGCCCAGGCCTGCGCATCGCGGCGAATCATGGCCTCACGCCATTTCAAATAGACTTTTTCCAGCGCGGCACGGAGTTCGGCATCGCTGGTCTGACCGAACAGCGGTGAGGAAAGATGCAACAGGCTGAGACAAAAGAGCAACGCGAATAGTTGGCGCATGATGGGCATGGATGGAGGGGCCACCAAGGCCACATTTATGCCGAAAACAACCAGTGATCGTCATTTTAAGGCTCGCATCTGCTACAAACCGCCTTGATAGTTTATCCTGACCGCGAAACCATTTGCCGTTTTGGCGATTCTGGTAAACGTCATTCTTTCCCCTCAAAAAAAACATGGAGTCACTCAGCGCAGGCCAGCCCCGCACACCCCCGATCGACCGTAATCGGGAGTTGCTGAAGACCGCCCGTGAGGAGGTTTATAAAAGTGTCGGCGACGTCAATCTCTCCGCCTACATCTGGGAGCCGGAGATGGACAAGGCACCGCCTTACCCGAAATCAGTGGCGGCGTTTTTCTTCAGCAGCGGCTGGGACAACGGACAGGTGGCGCAGTTCGCGCCGCACTGCGTTTACTTCGCCTCCCGTGGCATGACGACGATCTGTTTTGATTACCGTGTCAGCACGCGTCACGGCGCAGGGCCGGTCGAAGCGATGGCGGATGCGCGTTCTGCCATCCGTTGGATTCGCATGAACGCGGTCGAGCTTGGCATCAATCCCGGCAAGATCGTCGGCGTCGGCGGCTCCGGCGGCGGTCATGCCATCGCATCTTCGGCCATCCTCAGCGGTTTTGACGATCCTGCCGACGTGATCGACTGTAGCCCGACGCCCAATGCCATCGTGCTGTTCAATCCGGTGCTGGATACTTATTCGAAGTACGCCTTTGGTCGTGACCGCTGGCCTGACCAGTCCACCTGCAAGGCGGCTGACCTCATCCGTGGCATCAAGCCCGGCCTGCCCCCCATGCTCATCATGCACGGCACCGGCGATCGCGTGGTGCCCTTCGGCGGCTCGTATGAGTTCGCCCGCAAATCGGGCAAGAAGAAAAATCTCTGCCGTCTGATTGAGTTCGAAGGTCAGGGACACGGCTTCTTCAATTTCAATCTCTCCTTTGAGAGGTATGAAGCCACCCTCATGGCGATGGACGAACTGTTCGTCGAACTCGGCTTCCTCGAGCCCGACCCCGAAGCGGGATTGGGCAAGGTGGACTAGCCCGCCTGCGGCGGGAATGATGAATTCCATAACCCGAATGACGAATTTCTGCTCACCCGCCGTTTCGTCATTCGTTCATTCTTTTGCCATTCGGATTCACGCACTCGTCATTTTATCCCAACCTCCGTCGCACCACCATGCTCCGCGCCCTCCTCACCGCTCTCGTCATTCCCGGCATTCTCCACGCTCAATGGCCGCAGGACACCAGTGATCTCAAGGCCGACCCGAAGGCCGAGTTCGGCGTGCTCGAAAACGGCCTGCGCTATGTGATTCTCCCACATGATGAGCCGCCGGGCCGCGCCAGCATCCGCCTTTACATGGATGTCGGCTCGTTGATGGAAAAGGACGACCAGCAGGGCATGGCGCACTACCTGGAACACATGGCCTTCAACGGCTCGCGGCATTTCACCGGCGACGAGATGGTCAAATCCTTCCAGCGCCTTGGCATGGGTTTCGGCGGCGACACCAACGCGCACACCTCCTTCAAGGAAACGGTGTACATGCTGGAACTGCCAAATCTGGAGGCCAAAATCATCACCGAATGCCTACAGCTCTTCCGCGACGACATTGATGGCATGCTGCTTGGCGAGGAGGAGATTGACAAGGAGCGCGGCATCATCCTCAG
>JBDNIB010000610.1:0-7417 GCA_041688535.1 Prosthecobacter sp. | reverse complement strand
GGTGGTGAGGCCGCCCATCTTGAGCACTTCGAGCATGATCTCGGTGGTGAGGTAGATGTTGGTCGGGAACTGGTCGGTGTCCCAACCGATGAGGGTGTCGCCAGTGTTCGCATCGACGGAACCGAGCGCGTTCGCAGCCACGGCAACCTGCATCTCGTGGCGCATGGAATGACCGGCGAGCGTGGCGTGATTGGTTTCGAGGTTGAGCTTGAAGTGTTCGAGCAGGTCGTGCTCGCGCAGGAAGTTCAGGCACGCGGCGGCGTCGGAATCATACTGATGCGTGGAGGGCTCACGCGGCTTCGGCTCGATGTAGAACTGGCCGGTGAAGCCGATCTTCTTCTTGTAATCCACCGCCATGTGCAGCAGGCGGGCGAGGTGATGGACCTCACGATTCATGTCGGTGTTCCAAAGCGTGGCATAGCCTTCGCGGCCACCCCAGAAGGTGTAGCCTTCACCGCCGAGGCGATGCGTGACATCCATCGCTTTCTTCACCTGCGCCGCCGCATAGGCGAACACGCCGGCGTTCGGGCTGGTGGAAGCACCCTGGCAGTAACGGGCATGCGAGAACAGGCAGGCGGTGCCCCAAAGCAGCTTCTTGCCAGTCTGCTGCTGCGCTTTTTCGAGTTCGTCCGCGACGGCATCGAAGGCAGCATTGCTTTCGGCCAGCGTTTCGAGCTCGGGAGCGACATCGCGATCATGGAAGCAGTAGTAATCCACGCCGAGCTTGTCCATGAACTCAAAGCAGGCCCAGACGCGGCGCTGCGCGTTGGAGACCGAGTTGGAACCATCATCCCACGGGCGCTGCGCGGTGCCGCCGCCGAAGGGATCGGACAACGAGTTGCGCATCGCGTGCCAGTAAGCGACCGCGAAACGCATCTGCGAGCGCATCGTCTTGCCGCCGACGATTTCTTCAGGGTTGTAATGCTTGAAGGAGAGCGGGTTGCGGCTCTTGGGCCCTTCAAATGGGATTTTCGGAATGTCAGGGAAGGCGTCGTTCATGGTAGGGCAGCCAAGGGAGACGAAACAGGCCGCTGTGCAACTGGTTCGTCAGTCCCGCGCCTGAAACATCCCCACCATTCGTCATTCGTCATTTTCACAGCTCCTTCTTATTCGTCTCTTCCGCCAGCCAGACAGACACCAGCGTGATCACGGCCATGCCAATGAGATACAGCGCTACCGGCCAC
Source organism: Prosthecobacter sp. (assembly GCA_041688535.1). GTDB lineage: Bacteria > Verrucomicrobiota > Verrucomicrobiia > Verrucomicrobiales > Verrucomicrobiaceae > Prosthecobacter. The sequence goes on along the minus strand of JBDNIB010000610.1, from coordinate 6,233 downwards.
GGTTTGCCGCCCGTCTTGTCGAGCAAAGCCGTGGCGATGAGCGGGGCGAGTCCGCCCGCGAGCGGTGAGGCGAGTTGATACCCGAGCGAGGCACCGCTGTAGCGCACCCGCGTGCCGAATAGCTCCGAAAAGAACGCCGCCTGCGGGCCATACATCGCGGCGTGACCGATGAGACCGATCACCACGGCCAGGATGACGAGCAGCGTTTCTTTGGTTTCGATCATCCAGAAAAATGGAAAGGCGAACAGCATCAAAAAGAACGCCCCGCCGAGATACACCGGCCGTCTGCCGACACGGTCCGACAACGCCCCGAAGCACGGAATGAAGACCAACTGCACGGCTGAACCGATCAGCACCGCATTGAGCAACACCGACTTCGGCATGCCAAGCTGCTGCGAGCCGTAACTGAGCACTAGGACGGTGAAGATGTAAAAGAACGCGTTCTCCGCAAAGCGCGCACCCATGGCGACCAGCACATTGCGCGGGTGATCGCGCAGCACGGCGAGGATCGGCACCTTCGGACCTGGATCTTCCGCTTTGGCCTGCGTGAAGACCGGACTCTCGATGATCTTCAACCGAATGAACATGCCGACGCCCAGCAGCAGCACACCCAACAGAAACGGCACACGCCAGCCCCAGGAGAGAAACGCCTGCTCATCCATGGATGAGGCGAGCATGAACACCGCATTGGCCAACAGTAGTCCCACCGGCACGCCGGCCTGCACCCAGCTCGCATAAAAGCCGCGTTTGCCTGCGGCCACGTGCTCCACGGCCATCAGCACCGCGCCGCCCCACTCACCGCCGACGCCGAAACCTTGAACGAAGCGCAGCAGCACCAGCAGGATGGGCGCCCAGACGCCGATCTGCGCATACGTCGGCAGCAGGCCGATCAGCACCGTCGCCACGCCCATGAGCATGAGCGTCGTCACTAGCATGGACTTGCGGCCGATCTTGTCGCCAAAATGCCCGAACACGATGCCGCCGATCGGCCGCGCGAAAAACCCCACCGCATACGTCGCGAAGGCGATCATCGTGCCGGTCAGCGGTTCGTAGTTTGGGAAGAACAGCTTGTTGAACACCAGCGCCGAGGCCGTGCCATAGAGGAAAAAATCATACCACTCGATGGTGGTGCCAATGAAGCTGGCGATGACGACACGGCGGGTGCTGCTGGGATCGGACATGAGGTGAATGCCCGGCAGGTTGACGGGTTGAAATGAGGATCACAAGAAGAAATGCCCGTGCCGCATCCAAATAGCAGATGCGGTGTTCAAGACAGCCACCATGAAGACCACCGTCCGCCTCCCCGCCCTCGCCGCGCTGTTTTTCAGCGCGATTTCCTTGTTCGGCCAAACCACCAGCGCGCCCATTGACTGGCAAAAGGCGCAGGGTTTGTTCCAACGTTCCCAACGCGGTGAAAAACTCAACGCCGAGGAGCAGGCTTACCTCGACAAGGCCAAGGAAGCCCGCAAAGGCGGCGGCAACCGCCCCGGTGGCGCGAGCAATCAGCGCAAGGCTCCCGCATCGCTCAAGCCGCTCAGCGACATGACCGCCGATGACAAGTATGAAGGCGAAGACGGCGGTCTGTATGGCAAAGGCAGCAACGAGCTGCCCCAAGCGCTGAAAACATCCGCCGACGCGGCACTGGCGCAGATCAAGCCGCTCGACGCCCAGGGCAAACCTGCCGACAGCGGCAAGATCGTGCTCGTTTCCATCAGCATGTCGAACGCCACACAGGAGTTCTCCTTCTTCAAAGGCATCGCCGACAAAGACCCGCGCAAAGCCGACAAGCTGACCATCGTGGACTGCGCCCAAGGCGGTCAGGCGATGGCACAGTGGGTGCCTGCCGATGGCCGCCCGTGGCAGGAGGCGATGAATCGTATCGAACACGCCGGCGTCTCGCCGGAGCAGGTGCAGGTGGCGTGGATCAAGCTCGCCAACGTCAATCCGTCCGGCAGCATGAAGGAGCATCTCGACAAGCTCGAAGCCGACACCACCACCGTGCTGCACAACGCGAAGCAGCGTTTCCCGAATCTGCGCATCGCGTACCTCGGCAGCCGCATCTGGGCTGGCAACGCCACCAGCGGCCTCAATCCCGAACCCTATGCTTACGAAGGTGCCTACAGCGTGCGCCATCTCATCCAGAAGCAGATGAACGGCGATGAATCCCTTGCCGCCGCCAAATCCCCCCTCCTCCTCTGGGGCCCCTACCTCTGGGCCGAAGGCGAAAAAGGCCGCAAGCTCGACGACGTCAAGTATATCAAAGCCGACTTCGCCGACGAAGGCGTGCATCCCAGCCAAAGCGGGCGCGAGAAGGTGGCGAAGCAACTGCTGGAGTTCTTCGCCACCAGTCCGCTGGCGAAGGGGTGGTTTGTCGGGAAGTGAGCCTTCGAGATGTTTAACTCAAACTCCAGGATTGATTGTTGATGCTCGGCAAGTTTCAATTCGCTTGTATGAATGCGAAAACATCCGTTGCCATTGTTTGGACATTGTTTGCCACCTGTGTTCAAAGCGGTGACGTCGTAGATCTTGGCACAAGCAAGACCGTGCCTGACTGGGCGATTGGCCCATTGCTGGTGGTCTCAATAGAGCAGTTCCACACTGAAGGATTCAACTTCACACGCAAAGCAACCAAACGAATAGGCACCATTCAATCAAACTATCGGGAGCTTTCGGGAAAACGCTATCGTCTCAGTGAAATTGGCCTGTCAGAAATTTCGAATGACAGCCACCAATGCCATATCACGACAACACCTGACGCTGGCATTTATTATGAGATTCGTCTGTCGCAGCGACTCTTCGACCAGACCTACTACTATGTTTACATCGAAAAGATGGATCCGAACAAGAGTCAAGCTGTAGAGAAACAGAACTTCGTTGTCTGGGACATCAAGTCTCGAAAGTGGTTAGGCACGCCTCTGCAATCATCGATAGTCTGGGAGGATGCGCTGCGTCTCGACGCAGTGCACACCCAACCTGCTATGAGGGCCTACCTGCGCCCGGTCAGCCGCTTCCACAGACCGCGTTCACCGGCCTGGGCTTCGCGTTGGCCTGCGGTGCCTTGAGGTCTGGGTGCGGGGGCTGATTGGGAGGAGGAACGGCGCTCGCCGCTTGGTCCACCCGGACGTCCACCACCGCCTTGACGACCGCCGCCCTGCCCCTGCGGGCGGCGCTGCTGGGACTGCTGACGGCGCTCGGGACGTTCATCGGGAACGAAGGGCACGGTCATGTTGTAGTTGAAGGTGTCGTCCCGTTTGCGCACAAGGCCGCGATTGATGAAGCGCTCCAGCTTGCGCAGATCAGCGGCTTCATCGGGCGAGACAAAACTGATGGCGTCGCCGATGGCATGAGCGCGCCCGGTGCGGCCGATGCGGTGGACGTAGTCCTCCACGATATGCGGGAAGTCGAAATTCACGACGTGGGAGATGCCGTCCACGTCGATGCCGCGCGCGGCGATGTCAGTGGCGACGAGCACGCGCACCTTGCCGGTCTTGAAATCATCCAGCGCCCGCAGACGCTGATTTTGCGAGCGATTGGCGTGCAGCGTGGCGCATTTCACGCCGCCTTGTTCGAGCTTTTTGGCGATCTTGTCCGCGCCGTGCTTGGTGCGGCTGAAGACGAGCACCATCTGTAGTTTTTCATCCTCCAGCATGTGCGACAGTAAGGAGAGCTTGAGGTGCTTCTGCACCTCATAGACGAGCTGGGTCACGGTTTCGGCCGGATTGGAGCGCTTGCCGATCTGCACGATCTTCGGCGAGTGCTGGAACTCATGCGTCAGGCCTTCGATCTCCTTCGACAGCGTGGCGGAGAACATCAGCGTCTGACGCTTCTTCGGCAGTTGATTGATGATGCGGCGGATGTCGGGCAGGAAGCCCATGTCGAGCATGCGGTCGGCCTCATCAAGCACGAGGTATTCGAGCTGCCCAAAGTCGGCGCAACGCTGGCCCATGAGATCAAGCAAGCGGCCCGGACAGGCGATGACAATGTCGCAACCGGCCCGCAGCGCGTCCTTTTGCGGCTTTTCGCCGACGCCACCGTACACCTTGGCAATTTTCAGTGGCAGATGCTTGGCATAGGCGAGCACGTTCTCCTCGATCTGCGCCACCAGCTCACGCGTGGGGGCCAGTACCAGCACGCGCGTGCGGCGACGGCCGCCCGCCGGAATGGGATGCGCGGTCAGACGGGTCAAAATGGGCAGGGTGAACGCGGCGGTCTTGCCGGTGCCGGTCTGCGCGATGCCGATCACATCCCCACCTGCAATGATCATCGGAATCGCCGCCGACTGGATCGGTGTGGGCTCGGTGTAACCGGCTTCCTGAATGGCTTGGAGAATGTGGGGATCGAGACCGAGGGGTTGAAATGACATTGCCCGCCCTTAAGCGCGGGAAAGGGGAGATGCGAGAGGTTTAAAGTGATCCAATTGCACCGCAACTGGACTACTTCCCCGCATCCGCCGCCCGCCACAGATACCACGCAGCCAGCGTGCGGTGCGGTTGCCAGCACTCGGCCAACACGCGGAAGTCTTTTGGCTTCGGCAGCTCATCGAGCTGGTTCACGATGCGCCAGCCGTTGCGCACGCCGTAGTCGTCCGCGGGAAACACGTCCGGCCTGCCGAGGGTGAAGATGAGCAGCATTTCGACCGTCCAGCGCCCCACGCCACGCACTTCGACCAGCCGGGTGATCAATTCTTCATCGGTGAGCTTCAAGGCCGCCGCCCGTGTCGGAATCTGGTCGCTGAGCGTCTTGGCGGCGATTTCGCGGATGGCGAGCAGCTTGCCCCCGGAAAATCCGCAGCCGCGCAGGGCGGCAGCGTCCGCCGCCACTACCTGTGTTGGCTTGGGAAAGCGTGTCTGCGGAAACAGGGCTTTGAAACGACCCAGGATCGCCTCGGCGGCATTCGCGTGGAGCTGCTGGTGCGCCACGGCAGTGACCAGCGCCTCATAGGGAGAGCGCTTTTGTGCCACGAGGCCACAGGGACCATGCGTTTTGATCAGCCTGCGCATGAAACGGCAGCGTTTTGCAAGATGGGCTTCGGCGGAGGCGTGCATGGTGGATTAAAAGCGCTTTTCTTCAGCTTCTTAAAGAATCCCTCGGTTGATTAATCTGTCCAAATAATGTTTATTCCCTGATAATCGTGTAGTAATTCGTTTCTCACCCCCGTACTTGTCACTCTCAATGACCAAACTGACATTCGTTCTCGATGGTGGCAGAGAGGTAATGGTTCCTCTCGCGGGAAACATGCCGCTGGGCCGTCTCGCCGAGGTGACGGCGGCGGTGGAGGACGCGGAGGCATCCCACGAGCGCTGGCAGGAGGCCTTGCGGACGCTGTCTGCCGAACATCAAAACAAGGCCGAAGAACTGCGGGAAATCACCACGCTGCACGAGAGCAGGGCCACGGAAGTCCACCGGCTCCAAGCGGTGGAAGCAGCCGCCCGTGATGAGTTGGCATCCCTCACCGCAAGGAAAGACCACACGCTGACGCAGCTCCAGGAGCTCAGCGGCAGATGCGCCCTCGACCAAGCCCGGCTCGATAACTTGGGAAAGGAAATCTGCGAGTTGGAGACCCGCTGCCAGACGGGTCGGCAAACAGCGGACGCACTCACCACCAAGATCACGGCCGCAGAGCAGGAGCTTAAGCAGCTTGACGCCCGTCGCAGCCAACTGACAGCCCAGATCCAGACCGGCGATGTCGAACTGGCTCACACGCAGGAGCAACTCCTGCAAAGCCTCGCCGAGAACGAGGCGGAAGAGGCTAGGTATCAGAAACTCACCGCCGACATCGGGGTGTTCGTGGAGCAGCGGCAGCAGTCCGCCGCCGCAGTTCAGGAAATAGAAGCACGTCTTTCCAAACTCCGCGATGAGCATCAAGATGCCGATTGCAAAACCGCCGCAGCCAGAGTTGAGCAGCAGCAGGCCGAGGAGGCCTTGCGCGGCGTCCAGGCCGAACAGGCGGAGCAGCAGGAGCGCCTCGGCAGCACCCAGGAGCAACGCGCCGCCAAACAATCGCAGCTCGAAACCGTGGCGGAACAGCTCGCCAGCACGGAACGCCAGCACGAGGAGATGACGCAGCAGCTCACCACCACCGGGCAGGCGCTCGACAGCACCACGGGCAAGCTCAATACCACCCAGGAAACACTAGCAGCCACCGAGCAGCGCCTCGCCTTGATGGAGGGGCGGCTCGCCACCACCGGGCAGAGGTTTGATGCCTCCTGCCAGGCCCTCACAGCCACGGAGGC
>JBDNIB010000609.1:0-3404 GCA_041688535.1 Prosthecobacter sp. | reverse complement strand
CGTGGCCGAGCAGCTCGCAGGCGATGAGATCGACGGCGCAGACGAATTCTCGCTCATCGCCACCGGCTTCTGCCGCAACGGCCCGAGCAACGACGACAACATGGGCAAGACGCCGGAGGCGATCGCGCAGTATCGCGTGGATCAGCTCGATGATGTGATCGCCACGACCAGTAGCGTGTTTTTGGGTCTCACTATCGGCTGCGCGCGCTGCCATGATCACAAAACGGAGCCGATTTTGGCGAAGGACTACTACAGCCTCATGGCCGTCTTCAATGGCACCGAGCGTCTCGGCCTGCCGAAGGGATCGAAGGACAAAAACGACAAGGACATCGCCGACAAGCAGAACGTGATGGCCCTGATCGAGACGAAAGCGGAGGTGCCAGCGACGCATGTGCTGCTGCGCGGCCTCGCGGCCAGCCAAGGCGGCGAAGTAGGGCCGGCGATGCCTGTGGTACTCACTTCCACCTCCATCGCGTTTCCGAAGCCGACGGGGCAAACCTCCCTGCGCCGCCGCACACTCGCGGAGTGGATCGCGTCGCCGTCGAATCCGCTGACGTGGCGCGTGCTGGCGAACCGCGTGTGGCAGCATCACTTCGGCGCGGGACTCGTGGCGTCGCCGAGCAACTTCGGTTTCTCCGGCGCAGAGCCGACGCATCCTGAGCTGCTCGATTTCCTGGCGTCCGAACTCATCGCAAATGGCGGCCGCCTGAAGCCGCTGCACAAGCTGATCCTGCTGTCAGCGACGTATCGGCAAAGCTCCGGGCTCGTAGTTCGGTCTTCAGGCCGTTCAGACGGGCTAAAGCCCGAACTACAAACAGATCCCGGCAACACGCTGCTCTGGCGGCAGAACAAGCAGCGCATGGAGGCGGAGGTCATTCGCGACAGCATTCTCAGTGTGAGCGGCAAACTGAACGCCAAACGCGGCGGCCTGGGCTTCAAACCGCGCATTCGCCCCGATCTGCTCGACGCCAGCCAGCGTAACAAGTGGCCGATCATCGAGCGCGAAGGCCCGGAGCACTGGCGGCGCAGCGTTTATATCTATGTGAAGCGCCAGCTCCTCATGCCGAACATGGAGCTGTTCGACGCACCCACGACCACGGACAGTTGCGCCCTGCGTATGCAGAGCACCGTGCCCACGCAGGCACTGGTGCTCATGAACGACGAGTTCGTCGAAGAGCAGGCCGCATTCCTCGCGCAACGCGCGATGACCGAGGCAGACGATGCGGTGACCATCCAGCGCTTGTTCCTGCTCACGCTCGCCAGACCGCCAACTGCGTCGCGATTGGTCGAGGCGCAGGCGTTTGTGAAGCAGCGGCAGCAAATGAGCGACCGCAGTGCTGCATTCACCGATCTCGCGCATGTGTTGCTGAATAGCAGTGAATTCGTTTACATTGACTGATGAAAGCAGCCCTCACAGAAATTCATCATTTGCACGCGGGTGGCATCATTGGGCCGTATGCCATCGGCGGCGCGGTGGGGGCGACTTTTTACCTGGAGCCAATCGCCACGCTGGATCTCGACATTTTCGTCCTGTTTGAGCCTGCGCCGATCATCCTGACACTGGAGCCGATCTATACGGCGCTGCGGCAGCGCGGGCATGAACCACAAGGCGATGCGATTCTGATTGGTGGCTGGCCGGTGCAGTTTCTGTTGGCGAGTCAGCCGCTAGTCGAGGAAGCGGTGCGCGAGGCGGTGGCAACCGATGTCGAGGGAGTGCCGACCTTTGTCATGAGCTCCGAACACCTGATGGCCATCGCGTTGCAAACCGGCCGGGCCAAAGATTTCGCCCGCTTGGTGATGTTTGTCGAAGCGGACATCGCCAACCGTGACCGGCTAAATGCAATCCTGACCCGTCACGGCCTGAACGACGCTTGGCAGAAGTTTGAGAGGCGCTATCTTGCCCCATGAAAACCGAGATGGAACGCATCGCCGCCGCCAAGGCCACCGAACGCAAGCGTCTGGCCGGGCTCCCGTTCGCCGAAAAACTGAAGCTGCTCGAGCAAATGCGGGAGCGCTCCGTCATGCTCGGCAAACATCCGCTGCGCCGCGTGAATTGAGCCCTGCATGAACCTCACTCGCCGCCACATCATCCAAAACGCCGGGGCCGGATTCGGCTCGCTCGCGTTGCAGTCGTTGTTGGGCGCGGACGGCCTGCTCACGACGTCGAATCCGCTGGCTGCGCGAGCACCGCATTTCGCGCCGAAGGCGAAGTCGGTGATCTTCCTCTTCATGTATGGCGGCCCGTCGCACGTCGATCTGTTCGACCCGAAACCGGCGCTGGCGAAGTATCACGGCCAGCCGATCCCGGTATGGAAGAAGGAGGACGCCTTCATGGGCGGCAAGACGAAGAACGTGGCGATGCAGAGCCCGTATCGTTTTGCGAAGCACGGGCAGGCTGGCATCGACATGGCGGAGGTGTATCCGAACCTCGCACGTCATGCCGATGACCTCTGCGTGATCCGCAGCATGCATGCGGAGAGCAACAACCACGGCCCTGCGCTTTTCCAGATGAACTCGGGCTTCATCCAAGCTGGGCGTCCGAGCATGGGGTCTTGGGTGACGTATGGACTCGGCTCAGAAAGCGACAATCTGCCCGCCTTTGTCGTGCTGCTCGACAAGCTCGGAGCGCCGGTGAATGGTGCCATGAACTGGTCGAACGGCTTCATGCCTGCCGCGTATCAGGGGGTGCCTTTTCGCAGCAGCGGCGAGCCGATTGCCTACCTCACGCCGCCGAAAAACGTGAGCGCCAGCCAGCAGCGTGCGCGGCTCGATCTGCTGAAGCAGTGGAACACCGAATACGCCGAAGCCAATCCGGCGGAGAGCAGCCTCGCCGCGCGCATCAACTCCTACGAACTGGCCTATCGCATGCAGATGAGCGCCACGGAATGCACGGACCTCAGTCGCGAACCGGAGAGCGTGCGGCGCATGTATGGCCTGGATCATCCCACCACCGCGCACTTTGGCAAAAACTGCCTGCTCGCGCGGCGTCTCGTCGAGCGTGGTGTGCGCTTCGTACAGGTTTACAGCGGCGGCAATGAAGGCCCGAAGGCCTGGGACGCGCACGATGATCTGAAACGCAATCACGACCTGCACTGCGCCGAGACCGACGGCCCCATCGCCGCGCTGCTCGACGATTTGAGGCTCAGCGGCATGCTCGACAGCACGCTCGTCGTCTGGGGCGGCGAGTTCGGCCGCTCACCCGTCGCCGGGAACGGCAAGGGCCGCGATCATCATCCGAAAGGCTTCACGATGTGGATGGCCGGCGGCGGCATCAAAGGCGGCCAGATTCATGGCGCGACCGACGAATTCGGCTACGCCGCCATCGAGAACCGCGTCTCCGTCCCCGACCTGCATGCCACGATCCTGCACCAGCTCGGCCTCGATCACGAACGCCTCACCTACCG
>JBDNIB010000608.1:0-3239 GCA_041688535.1 Prosthecobacter sp. | reverse complement strand
TCAGACTGAACGCGAATTACCAGCCCTGATCGAATTCGCCGCGCAAAAAAGCGCCCTGCTGCGCTTCATCGAACTCATGCCCGTCAGCACGCGGGACGTGCTCAGCGAGGACAATTTCCTGCCCATCGCCACCGCCAAGCGACTCGTCGAAGAACAACTCGGCCCGCTGACCCCGCAACCCGAATTTCGCACCAACGGCCCAGCAGCGCACCATCTCATTCCCGCCACCGGTCAAAAAATCGGCTTCATCGGTGCCATGACGAATCTGCATTTCTGCTAGAACTGCGACAAGCTCCGCCTCACCTACGATGGCATGCTGCGCGCCTGCCTAGGCAGCTTCCTCGATTTCGACCTGCGCAGCATTCTGCGCGCCGGCTGCTCGGATGCCGAACTCGCCGCCTTTTTCCAGAACGTGGTTGCCCGCAAGCCCAAGGAGCACGATTTCCGCCACAACTACCAGCCCAACCGACGCATGATCGCAATCGGCGGGTAATCCGGCATCAACGCCGAACGACAGAGGCAATCAGTGATCTTCACGCCGCTATTTAGACAGCGTTATTTATCGAAGAAGGATGATTCCTCACGATCACCGACCTTGAGGTAGCGGTAGAACACTTCGAGTTGAAGGGTGCAGAGGCACTGGCGGTAGATTTCATCAGCAGCGTCACCGGCAGGCCAGTTCGGTCGGCCGCGTTTGAAGGAGCCATCAGGCTGCTGGGCGCTGAGGATCTGCGGCAGGAACTGCTGGTTGTAGAACTTCCAGTCGTCACCGCCAGCCTGGAAGTAGGCCTGAGTGTAGTAGTACCAGCAGTAAAGATTGCAGTTTTTGTTCCAGTCCAGCGGCTCGGCGGTAAGGAACTCGGTGAGGAACTTCAGGCCCTTCTTGATTGCCGTTGTCTTACCCTTGGCCATCGTCTGCAGGCCGAGAATGCCGACGCCGGAGAGACTCCATTGGTTGTAGTGAGCATCCCGGTTTGAGCCACCGAAACCGCCGTCCTTGGTCTGCATGGTTTCAAGATAATCTGTCATTTTGCTGATGCAGGAGTGCAGACCGTGGATCTTGAGACTGGTATTTTTGGCGGCTTTGAGAGCCTGAAACTGCCAGCCAACGACGGAAAGGTCGGCACCGGCTTCCTTGTTGTAAGCGATCTGGCCTTTGCCGCCGTAGGCCCAGGCCCCCTTCGGTGTTTGGTTGTCGATGATGACTTTGACACCTTTTTCGAAGGCCTCACGCATGCCGGGCAGGCTCTTGCTGCCGAGACGGGCCAGGGTGTACATTTCACCCAGCGCGTAAGTCGCAATACCGTGCTCGTAGGTACCAGCGCCGCCTTCGCCACCGGCCGCCTCCCCCTGCCATTTATCCGAGAAAATGCCATGTGGGTTCTTTTTGCTCAGTTCGACCAGGTAGATGATGCCTTTCATCACGTTGTCGCCGTAGAAGGGGGATTCAGGGGTCTCGCAGCGGCCCAGGTAGCAGAGCAGAGCCAAACCGGTCATGGCAGCTTTGTTGCCGCGGCCCCAGGAGCCGTCCGCGTTCTGCTTGCCTTTGAGCCACTCCAATGACGCGCTCACCGCCGCCTCACACTCCGGCGTGCCGCCGTTCTGCCGCAGCTTCTCCAAGCGCTCCTGGGTCGAGCAACGCGCACGCATCGACGGTGGCAGCGTCACAAAGCCGCCTGCGCCGCCCATGCCCATGCCTTTGCCAAAACCACCACCCGCGCCACCGGTGCCAAAACCACCGCTGGCACCGAGTGCGCCACCGCCCATCATCGCGCTCACGTCCGGCATGTCCAGGGCGTCCGGGGGGGCTTCCGGCAAGGTGATCGCCGAGTTCATGCTGGTGCTCACCAGCTTCTTCATCGGCATCGTCTTGTTGATCGAGCTGCGTTTCTTCTGCTGCACCTTGTGCTGTAGGTCCGCGCTGGCCTGCGCCCCCTGCTGCGTGCCGCCACCGGGCAGGAAGTCCACCTGCTTGTCCATCACCCCAGTGCTGAACACGATGAACAGGGCTAGGACGCCGAGACCGGCGTGAATGAGAATGCTCAGCAGCAGCGAGCTCGCGCCAGCCTTCCGCCATAATTGCGCGAATTTGCTCGGCGGTGGCCCGACTTCAATGTGCGTGAGCGCGGGCGGATGATACACTTCGCCCTCGTGATGTTCCGCCAGCATGACCGGTTCCCCGGCAGCATCGGCCGGGGCATGCACGGGCATGGGGGTGCTCGGCGCAGGCATCATCGGCGCAGCTCCTGAGGGAGCGGGCATGGCGGGTGCAGGCATCGCCGCAGCCACGGGGATCGCACTGCTGGCCGGTTTCGGCGCGGCGGGCACGGCTCCGGTGGAAGGAACTGGTGGCGGCGGCATGGCCGGCATGGGATAGCCTTGCGGATAACCTCCCGGCATCTGCGGCGGGTAGCCCTGTGGCATCGGATAACCCTGTGGATAGCCCGGCATTTGCGGCGGGTAACCTGGAGGCATGGGATAACCCTGCGGCATCGGATAGCCTTGTGGATAGCCCGGCATCTGCGGCGGGTAGCCTTGCGGCATCGGATACCCCTGCGGATAGCCCGGCATCTGTGGCGGATAACCTGGGGGTGGCGCGTACCCGTGTGGCAACGGCTGCGTGGCATCGGGATGCGGAGGTTGCGACGGATTTCCAGGCTGTGAGGGATTCATGAGGGGATGGATTCAGGATGAACGAATCAAACAAACAGTGATTATCTCCCCAAAGACGAGCCGCAGCCCGTTTTCTTGGGAGAGAATGCTAAAAAATGAAATCGCAGGGTTTAGAAGCCCACATCACTGCCAATGGTGAAGGTCACGTTGGCAATTTTGGCAACCGCGAGGGCATTCAGCACGTCGATCACACGCTCATAGGTGGCCTGTTCCTCGGCCTGAATGGTCACGATGACCTTGGCATTGCGGTTGTCAGTCTCCTGCTTGAGGCGCATCAGTGTGGCGGTGAAGTTGGGGAGCTTTTTATCCGTGGGACTGTCAAACTCCTCTTCATTGAGCGTTACCGCTCCAGTTTCCTCGACACCCACGATGATTTCATCTGGCATCTCCTGTGGGGTATCGGCGGAGGGCGGGGCCATGCCGGGAAGCTGGCTCTTCAGCTCACGCTCCACCTTCACTGAGCCGACCATGACCATGAAGAAGAGCATGATGACGAACACCACATCAATCATGGGGGCGATCTGGAAGCCAACAGCCATTTCATCGGTCGCAATTTGGCGATGGTT
>JBDNIB010000009.1:0-5553 GCA_041688535.1 Prosthecobacter sp. | reverse complement strand
GAACCATTCCGACGTACGTCGGATCGAGCACTCACGCCCCAGAATCGTTTTTTGAGGCATAATTTGCCCAAAAACTGGCACTACAGGCAGGCTGAGGCAGAAAATCGGCGGGAAATTCATCCGCGCATTCCACAACGGACCCGCCACCGACGTCGATGAAACTGCAGCAGCCAATGAACTTTCATCGGCCAGAGGCCATCACGCTTGGCAGTTTTTCCCACCACTTGGAGGTCAAAATGCCTGCCAGCTTTTTGGGAGAGCGGGGTTTTCAAGGTCCCGCAGCCCCAAATCTCCCCCTCCGATGCCTCCAGCCTCCCCATTCCCGTTAGGAGACTGGAACTCCTTGCCTTTCCTGGCCGCCTCCGCTTGCATGACGCCTCCTTTTCATGCCATCTCGCTACGACCATCTGACCCATGACGAACTGACCCGCCTGCTGGAGGCACGGGACCGGCGGGATGCCACGCGGTTCGGGCTGGTGTGGGAGGCCAATGAGATCGAGCGGGATAAGGCCATCAACGCTGACTTCGTGGCGCTGGATTTGGATGCGGAGATGAGCACGCCGCAGCCGGAGGGCGGCTGGCGGAACCTCATCATTGAGGGGGACAACTTCGATGCCCTGCGCCACCTGCGCATGACCTGCGCCGGGAAGGTGAAGTGCATCCTCATCGACCCGCCCTACAACACCGGGATGAAGGATTTCGTGTACAACGACAGCTTCATCGACAAGAACAACTCCTGGCGCTTCTCCACCTGGATCGAGTTCCTGTATCAGCGCCTCATCATCGCCCGTGACCTGCTGCGGGAGGATGGCGTCATGCTGGTCTGCATCAATGACGAGAGCCGGGCCAAGCTGGAACTGCTGCTGGACAAGGTGATGCCGGGGCGGCGGGTGGGAACCTTTGTCTGGCGCACGAAGGACTCCGCGAATGACGCGGGCGGCAACCTCAGTCAAGTGCATGAGCATGTGCTGGTGTATGGGAACCCGCAGTTCCAGTTCAACGGCAAAGCGATCAAACTGGATGATTACAAGGACGATGGTGATCCCGAAGGTCCGTGGACGCCACAGCCGCTCACTTGCGCCAAAACAGTTATTGATCGGGAGAATCTCTACTATCCCATTCAAGACCCAATCACTGGGTATTGGTATCCCTGCGATCCAGAACGGGTGTGGGCTTACGCGACTGCGTCACGAGTGAAGTCCGGCCAGACATTGCGCTCGGACACGATCGAAGAACTCATCGCGAAGAAGGAAATCTATTTCCCGCCCACGAAGCCGAAGGACGTGATGCAGTGGGACACGCGGGAAGAGCTGGTGGCAGCGATCCGCGCCAAAAAGGGACCGGTGCTGCCGAAGAAAAAAACACCGCTGCTGCGGGAAGACCTACCCGACTTGGATTTCTGGATCGGCAAGCCCATCGCGCCCGGTCGGCCCTCGCGGAAGGATTACCTGAACCGGAAGAAGAAACTGGTGGCTCCGGTGAGCAGTTGGATCGCAGGCAAGAATGAAGAGGTGAATTACTTGTATGATGAGACTGAATCGGAGCTGGAGCTGATGCGCAGCGAGCGCGGTGGGGAGGGTACGGATGCCATCAATGCCATTCTGGGCACGAAAGCTTTCAATCACGCCAAGCCGCCATCGCTGATCCGCTCTCTCGTGGGACAGGCGTCCAGTCAGGATGACATCGTGGTCGATTTCTTCGCGGGCAGCGGCACCACCGCGCAAGCGGTGATGGAGTGCAATGCCAACGATGGTGAAACTGGCAAGCGCCGCTTCATCCTCGTTTCCAGCACGGAGGCGACGACGGCGGAGCCGGACAAGAATCTGTGTCGGGATGTGTGCGCGAAGCGGGTGCGGCGGGTGATCGAGGGTTATGGCGGCGCGCCGGGCCTGGGCGGGGACTTCGCCTACCTGCGCTGCCGCCGCATCGCGCCGGGGCAGTTGCTGGACATCGAGCACACGCAGGTGTGGACGGCGTTGCAGATGATCCATTTGGAGACGCTGGTGCCGTATGAGAGGAGCGCGGGTACTTTCCTGAGTGCCGGAGATGAGATGGCGCGGTTGATCTATGTGCCGCGCTTTAGCAAGGCGCTGGTGGACGATTTGCGCGCAGCGGTGAAGGACTGCGCGGCGGCGGTGATTTACTCCTGGCAGCCGGAGACGCTGCGCCAGCACATCCGCGCGGGGAACGTGCAGCATGAGGCCATCCCGGAAAGCTTGGCGCGTAAATTTGGCCTGAACACGTAACCACCCATGAGCACGAAGACCCTCCGACGATTTCAAGCGCTGTCTGTGGACAGTGGGGTGGCGCTGTTCCGCGCGGCACGGGAGCTGCTGGATGCGTCTGGTGGCAATGCGGCCGGCCGTGCGGCGGCGATCAATCACAACGGCTACCTCCTCATTGAAGCGCCGACGGGATCAGGCAAGACGCTGATGGCGGGGACGATGGTGGAGAAGTTCAGCCATGAGGAGAAGGTGGTGTGGTTCTGGTTCGCGCCGTTCAAGGGCGTGGTGGGGCAGACGGCGGCATTTCTGCGGGAGCAGTTTCACGGCCTGCGCCTGCGGGAGCTGGCGGATGATCGGGCCACGGACATGAGCCGCCAGGGGGATGTGTTTGTGACGACGTGGCAGACGGTGGCGACGCGGGTGAAGGATAAGCGCAACGTGCGCAAGGAGGGGGAGACGAACCCGAGCATCGACACGCTGGTGCATGAGCTGCGGCAGCAGGGCTTCCGCATCGGCGTGGTGGTGGATGAGGCGCACCATGGCTTTGGGGAGAAGACGGTGGCGGCGAAGTTTTTCCAAGAGGTGCTGCAGCCGGAGTACACGATCCTCATCACCGCGACGCCGGATGATGCGGACGTGACGACGTTTGAGAAGGCGATGGGGATCGCGGAGTTGCACCGCATCCGCGTGAGCCGTGAGGACGCGATGGAGTCGGGTCTGATCAAGAAGGGCGTGAAGTGCGCGGCGTATTTTGTGGAGCCGGAGAAGCGGGCACTGGTGGACCTGGAAGGCACGGCCTTGCGCGATGGCGTGGCGGCACACCGGCAGCTGAAGCAAACGCTGGCGGACATGAAGGTGCCGCTGGTGCCGCTGCTGCTGGTGCAGGCGACGGACAATGACAACGTGGCCAAGATGAAGACACGGCTGCTGCGGATGAACTTCACGGAAGATCAAATCGCCATCCACACGGCGGAGGAGCCGGACGCGGACCTGCTGGCGCTGGCGAATGATGAGCGGCGGGAGGTGCTGATTTTCAAGATGGCGGTGGCGCTGGGCTTTGACGCGCCGCGTGCTTTTACGCTGGTGTCAAACCGGGCGAGCCGCGACCCGGAGTTCGGCGTGCAGCTGGTGGGGCGCATCCTGCGGGTACACCGCCTGCTGCAAGGCCGCGCGCAGGCGAACACGCTGCCGGAGGCGCTCAGTTACGGCTATGTCTTCCTCGCCGCTGCGGAGACGCAGACCGGGCTGGACCTCGCGGGCCAGATGATCAACGCGGTGCAGACCCAATACGCGAAGGTGAGCACGGCGACGGTGGCCATGCGCTTCGGGGAAAACATCACTGGTGTGAGCAAGGTGGATGCGAGCGGGCAGATCGAGTTCTTTGGCCTGGAGACGCAGACGACGGGCGGGAACAGCGTGCGGGAAGATCCGCCGCCGGAGCCTGAGATCATGCCACCGACGCGGTTTGATTTCGGCAAGTTTTTTGGCAGCAGCGAGGAGCCGGATGACGGCGATGCACCGGATAAAGGACCGAAGCAGGTGGCCGGGCTGGTGAAGCTGCACCGCTACGCCCTGCGCGCGGATGTGCCGCACCAGTTCAAAACGCAGGAACCCGCCGACAATGAGGTGACGGAGGAGGACTGCGCGCAGCGCTTCATCGTTTCAACACGTGATCTTCTTGAGGCAATGAAGAACAACATCCCGGTGGAACGCCGCACGCTGGATGTGTTTGCGCAGACGATCCAACAGGAGTTCAACTTTGCGGCGGAACTGTCGGAGGAGGAAGCCGCGCGGCTGGCGCACAAAATACTGACCAAGGACGGCACGCTGGACCCCCGCGAGCTGCGCCGCGTCCTGCTGCGGAAACTGGCAGCGATGATGCGCGAGCAGGCGATGGTGGAGGCGGATGATGCTGACAAGGTGCGGCACTTCCTGAACGTGATCCTGGCGACGCATCCTGAGATACTAGCTGAGGCGAAAAAGCAGGCCATCGCCGCGCACATGGAGATTCAGGCAGCGGCGGAGCTGCCCGCTGAGATTACTTCAACCGAGCCGCTGCAACAGTCGCCCCGGAACCTCTATGCCGTGATGCCGCAGGGACTGAACGGCTGGGAGAAGGAGTTTGCCGAACTGCTGGACCACGACCCCCATAAGCTGGTGAAGTGGTGGCACCGCAACCCATCGGACAAGGAGTGGTCGGTGAATGTGCTCATGCCGAACGGGCGGGGCTTCTACCCTGATTTCATCATCGGCCTGGAAGGACGCACCACCGAGGACGGTGCGCTGCTGGCCGATCCGAAGGACCGCTTTGAGCAAAGCAGAGAGGCACCCAAGGTGCTGGCGGAGCATCAGACGTATGGCCGCGTGATGATCCTGGCCAAAGACGGCGTGCGCTGGATGACCGTGGGCTACGATGAGAAAGCCAAGAAGCCCGTGTTTGTCGGGGAGTTCCGGCTGCCGGATGCACCCGCGTTTGGTCGGGCAGGCATGCAGACGAAAGTTGCCAGAACGTCAGCAAGTGGCAGCTTGTCAGCAACCACGACTGTCATGCCCGGAATCGAGAAAACGACGACCATTTGCGGTGGCGATGCCTGCATCGCGACCACACGCGTGCCGGTGTGGACGCTGGAGCAGTCGCGGCGGCTCGACTTTAGCGAGGCGGAGCTACTGGAGGCTTACCCAAGCCTGAAACCGTCTGATTTGCAGGCGGCCTGGGACTACGTGAAAGGGCATCCGGTGGAAATCGACCGCGCCATCCGCGATAACGAAGCCGCCTGAAGAACGCCGTGCCAGTCCACCTCTACTCGAACGAGTACTTTGACCAGCGCGTCGTCTTGGCCTTGCGAGCGCTGGGATATGACGTGCTGACCTCACTGGCGGCAGGGCGCGCCAACCAGCGCATCCCAGACGAGGCCGTCCTCGATTTCGCCAAGAGTGAAGGGCGGGCGGTGATCACCTTCAACCGGCTGCATTTTCTGCGGCTGCATCAGACCTCCGGTGGCCAGCATGCAGGGATCATCGTTTGTTCCATGGATCACCAAATAGAGGCACTGGCCAAACGAATCGACGACTCTATCCAAGGTGCGGGCACCATCGCCGGGCAAGTCTTGCGGGTGAACCGGCCAGCGAGGTAGACTCGCCGTTGTCATAGGAAAGGGCCAGGGGCCGACACCAAGCAGCCGCCTGACGGCGTTTCCCTCACCACCGCCAGCCTGCGGCCCGCAAGCGTTGGAGTAGATCGCGCTGACATTCGCCCATCTTGTCCTTCTTGCTGATGTTCAGCCGCAACGGCATGAGTTCCAGATTGGCGATGACGTTGACTCCCTCG
>JBDNIB010000607.1:0-3494 GCA_041688535.1 Prosthecobacter sp. | reverse complement strand
TATATTCGCAAAATGGCTTCAAAATCTGGGACAGCGAGCCTTAATGTGCCGCCGGGTTTGATGACGCGGCACCATTCTTCAAGGGCTTTAGGGACATCGACAATGTCCAGGTGTTCCAGGCAATGGCTGACATAAATTAAATCTACTGTGTCATTTTTGAACATCGGTAATGGATGCACAGTGGCCAAGTAATGAACGTGGCCGAAGCCAATAGCATCCACATTGATGAATTCAGGATCGTCTATCGGGCCGCATCCCAAATGAACATTTACCCGCCCATCTGCAATTGTCGGAAAGGCGGCCCGCAGCCCAAACATTCGGCGAATGCGCCAACGGAGGTTGGTTATCCAAATTGGGTAGGTGCTGCGGTACCGATCTCTGAGAGATCTAGGGATTAATACTTTAAAAATGTTGTTTATCATTTCGCTCGAAGTCTAAAATTCATACATGCCTCTAGCAACTTGTGGAAAATCCACCATAAGACGACCCTTCAGCTTGCCTTATCTGGGCGATCAGGGCCACGTGCGATTGTCGCGACTGCCTTAAGAGCGGTTGACGATCATCCACGACGAATCAGATTCAGCAGCCTACGATAGATCTGAAAAAGGCGAGCGACTATGAATCCATAATTACCACTATATCGGTTGAACACCGCAGGGAGCTGCCTAATGCGGCCTGCATAACTCATCCCGTGCCATAGCATGCGCCCGTTCCCTTTAATAAAAATCGTGCCGTCGTAGCCGCAGAACAGATGAGTAATCAATGTCTGGTCTTCGCGCAGCTTAGCGGGACTATTGTCGGATATTCCGAATAACGGAAAATACTCCGCCTTAACGAAGATCGCATTCAGAAGCGTGACAGCCACAAGTTCATAGCCCTTAACTTTTCCCAGGGCGACAAGTGAGAGAAGGCTTGATCCTTGATTAAGAGTCGGGTCGGCCTCCTGAACGAATTCAACCTGAGTCGGAATGCTCGGATTGTATTCGATGCACACCACTTTGGGAGTGTAGATGGCAACAGCCTTCCAGACGTGGTAATCATTGCCGTCGATGTCGATCGACAGGAAATCAAACGACTTTGGGATCGGCGTTTTCGAGAGGAGGCTGTCCAACCCATCTCCAGAGGTGAATCCCACAAAAGCATTGAGCGGGTAAATTTTTGGGTTGCTTGAGAATCTGCGAGTGAGGTCTCCAAATCGTTCACGACTGCCCTCAATTAGAACTGCGGAATATCCGCAATTCTGGACGAGATTGAACGTGTTGCTAAGGTGTTGGCCATCCCACGCACCGAACTCGACGCACCATTGGTCAGTGGCCTTTACGATTTCGCGAATCTTTTCAATCACGCCGTCTTCGCCGGTCTGTGAATGAACGTTTTTAGAGTGGTCGAGCAGTCTCATAGTGGTTCCCTGATTGTTCTTACGTCGCCGAGAATTTAATGTCAATGGGTTGTGAGGCGGGCCCCAATTTTCGGCCAGGATTGCATGGAGTTAAGCTATGGGGTCACGGGATTAGGAGGTGATTGGTGTCGTTGTTCGGGGGCAGCTAAGCAAGGACTTTGTTCTGCCGGGCGTGGGTGTTACGCGGCTTGTTTGTACTTATTTTTTTTGCGCCAGTACGCACGGATCAATCCTGCCAGGCCGCGCAGGCGGCTGAAGGGAGGGATGGCATCCGTTTGCCAGGAGGCAAGGGGGGACTGTAACAGCGAGCGCAGCATCTGGCGGATGGCAGTGCGGTGATCGCCAGCGTCCGCATACATCAAGGCGGACTGGTAATAGCAAACCGCCTGCGCCATTCGGCGGTCTGCCGGGGTCAATGCCAGTTTGGGATTGAGGAAGGCTTTTGCGAGCACTTGCTCAATGCTGGCGGTTTGCTGCTCAGCCGCACGCGACATGTTGTTGCCATGATCGCGTTTGAGCAGCACCACACGATCCAGCAGGGCGACTGGGTGGATGGCTGCGGCACGGATCCACATATCGCGATCCTCGGAGGCACGCAGCCCGGTGTCGAAGCCGCCCAGTGCCAGCAACATGCGGCGATCCGCCAGCACGGCTGGGGCAAAGCGGTTGCGCAAAACGAGGTCGCGGGCGGAGACGGGTTTGATCCTGCCCGATTCTGGGGGAGGGGCAGCGAGTGGGATGCCGTCCGTAGCCACCGCCAAATCGCGTCCAGCCATGACGGCAGGTGGGGCAGAGCAGGTGGTGCGTGCGGCGAGCAGATTCTGGACAGCGCCGGGAGCGAGCATGTCATCGGCGTCGAGGAAGACCACAAGGTCGTTGGCGGCCAGGTCTATGCCGGTGTTCCGGGCGGCGGAGAGGCCGGCATTGACTTTGTGGTGGTAACGAATGCGGGAGCCGTAGCGGGCGGCGACGGCGGCGGTGTCATCGGTGGAGCCGTCATCCATGACCAGGACTTCGACCGAGAGTGCCGGGGTGGACTGAGCAAGGGCGGAGTCAATGGCAGCCGGGAGGAACCGGGAGTAGTTATAACAAGGGATGATGATGGAAACCATGAGCCGGAAGGTCCTGGAGGCGGAAGTTGCGGCGTGACGATTCGTGGAAACCGTGGAGTTTTCAAGTGGCAGCTGGGAATTGAACACGCCGGCGAAGGGACATTGCAAAATGACCGAAGCGGTGAATGGGTGGCGGCTTGGCATTTATGGCATTCATTCTACCCATGCAAAGTACCGGCTCCCGGCTCATCCAGTTGGACGTGGTCCGGTGTGTCGCGGTGGTGCTGGTGCTGATGAATCATACGTTTTTTTTGGATCTGACGGTGGAGGCCAGGCAGGCGCTGCGCTACCTAGTGCCGTTGTTTCGTGCGGGAGACATCGGCGTGCCGATTTTCTTTGTGTTGTCGGGCTTCCTGATCGGGGGATTGCTGCTACAGGAGATCGCGAAGACGGGGACGGTGCGTCCCGGTAGGTTCCTGGTGCGACGGGGCTTCAAGATTTACCCGCCGTTTTATTTGGTGGTGGGGCTGTATGCGGCCTACCTGCACTGGTTTGAGGGTTCGCTGAACATGGAGCGGTTGCTGCGGGAGCTGTTTTTTGTGCAGAACTACGGGATCGGAGGGTTCTTGGACGTATCGTGGTCACTCGCGGTGGAGGAGCATTTTTACCTGCTGTTTATTCTGCTGGTGATGGTGCTGCTGCGCCGGGAGGCAAAGGACGGCGGCGGGGTGGAGAAGGCGGTGAGAGTGCTACGGCCGGTGGTAGCTATTGCGCTGGTGTTAATGGCGGTCTGCTGGGCGCTACGCTGCGCGGCGTTCCTGCCGCTGAGCGTGGAGGAGATCGCGAAAAGGTCACCAACGCTGCAGACGCATTTCCGGATTGACGCGCTGTTTGCGGGAGCGGCACTGGCCTGGGCACGATTTGCCGGGTGGCGGCCCGGATGGCTGGCGCGGCCCGGGGTGAGATGGTTGGCCTTGGTGGGGGTGATCGGAGTGTTTGCGTTGAACGGGATCCCATCCTCAAACTTGTCCCTGCATTTCAAG
>JBDNIB010000606.1:0-2123 GCA_041688535.1 Prosthecobacter sp. | reverse complement strand
CATTGATAATGAACGATCACGTCACTGCATGAGCCCGAAAAATAGCCGTCTGAGGTCATCTCAGAAGACTCTGAGGTCATCTCAGAAGACTCTGAGGTCGCCTCAGAAGACTCTGAGGTCGTCTCAGAAGACTCTGAGGTCGTTTCAGAAGACTCTGAGGTCGTTTCAGAAGACTCTGAGCTCCGTTCAGAAGACTCTGCGGTCATCGCAGAAGACTCTGAGCTTCGTTCAGAAGGCTCTGAATTCTGGTCAGAAGACTCTGGGGTCAGCTTAGAAAGGCCTTTTTGCATGGCTTGACGAGCTGCCCGTCAGGCGATTCCAGGCATTATGGGGCCATAAGCAAGTGGTGAATCATTATCATTCAGGGCTTCGTATTTGCTTTCACGCCAGCCGAAAAGGGCGCGTGAAAATGCGACCGGTACTGGATTGGCAGCTAATGCAGGCACCTTGGCAGCACGATGGGCCGCACATCCTGAAGCCGTTCGCAGCGGCATGCTCCGTCGTTTTCACCTGAGTCGCGACTGGAAGGACGCACAACGACCATGGCTGGTGTATCAGCCGGGCCGGGGGGACACACTATCAACGGACTGGCAGTGAGGCCGCTGCATCAGCGCATCGGCATGCCCAGGGGACCCATGGGCGGCATCGGCGGGCGTGGATCACGGACGTTGTCTGGCACTTCACCGTCATGGGCTTCCGCCGCCGTTTCGCTGCGGCTTTTGGGTGATGATTGGTCTGAGGGCGCGGTGCAGGCGGAGAGCAGGACGGCGACGAGGAGAACGAGAAGGCTGAGGTGGGGCGTGTTCATGGGTGGCGGATGCTTGGCGGTTGCTGTGCGGCTGTTGGAATCATTTGGGCAGTCTGGCGTTCAAATCCTCCACGAACTTGCGGTCGTCGTCGCTGAGGCGTTCCAGCGGCACTTCCACCGGTTTTTTGTTCACCAGCAGGCGTGCTTTGCCATCACGAATGAGCGTGGGTTTGGCGGGCAGCTCAGCTGGCGGGGCTTTTTCAACCGCCGCGCGGGCGGCAGCCGGATTGGCGGCATCGAACTCGATCACGGACTCCTCAAAGGCGATGATGGAACCCAGCAGCGATTTCCCATCGTTGCTCTGCCACTGACGCGGCTCGCCGAAGATGAAATAGGAGGTGAGCTTGGTCTTGGTGGGCGGCGCGGGCTTGGTGGTGGTGTTGATGCTGACGCCGCCGTTGCCGCCGCTGCCATTGATGGTGCGGGTGTCGAATTTCTTGCCAGTGGTCGGGCTGATCACTTGCGCGCTGAGCGGCAGCGCCAACGCCAGCAGGAAAAGAAACGTTCTCATGCCCGGAGGCTATCACGACTGTCCTACAGGCCGCAATGACGATTATGCATCCAACACAGCGTAGTCGATGGCCTTCAATCGAGGTTGCTTGGCGCCCATGCGCGGGACGCAGGCGAGCAGGGCCTTGGTGTAGTCGTGCTGCGGATTGCGCAGGATGTCATCCACGGGACCGGTTTCGACGATCTCGCCCCGGAACATGACGGCGACGCGGTCCACCACGCTGCGGATGATGCCGAGATTGTGCGTGATGAGGATCATGCTCATGTCGAGATCGCGGCGGAGCTGGGCCAGCAGGTCCATGATCTGCTTTTGAATGGTGACATCGAGCGCCGTGGTCGGCTCGTCGGCGATGAGGAGCTTGGGCTGCGTGCATAGCGCCATGGCGATCATGACGCGCTGCTGCATGCCGCCGCTGAGTTCGTGCGGGTAGGCGTGTAGGCGTTTGCGCGAGTCCACGATACCGACCTTGTCGAGCCACTTGATGATTTCGTCATCGCGCCCGGCCTTGCTGACATCCGGGCGGTGCAGCGCGAGCGCCTCGGCGATCTGCGTGCGGATGGTGAGCACGGGATTGAGAGAAGTCGTCGGCTCTTGAAAAATGTAGGCGATTTCTTTGCCGCGAATGCTGCGTAGCTCACGCTCGTTCATCTGGAGGATGGCCTTGCCGTCCAGGGTCATCTCGGTGGCGGTGATGCGGGCAGGCGGCTCGGGTAGCAGCCGGGCGAGCGACAGCGCGGTGACGCTCTTGCCGCTGCCGCTTTCGCCGACGAGGGCGAGCGACTCGCCGCGCTTGAGCTCCAGGCT
>JBDNIB010000605.1:0-6400 GCA_041688535.1 Prosthecobacter sp. | reverse complement strand
GACATCGCCATCAAAGGTGAGAACGACCGCACGACCATCCGGGAAAAATTCGAGATCGGCGGGGCGCACATTGCGCCGCCACGGATTCGGCATCGGCAACGGAAGATCATCAAACACCCACGGTGCATCCTTGGCCGGAGGAATGACCGCTCCAGACTTCACCGGCGTGCTCCAACGCCGCGCGGGCGGTTTTGCCTCTGCGAAAGCATCCAGTTTGCCTGCTGAGACATCGCCAGTCGCAGAGATGACGATGCAATGTGTGGTGTTGGTCTTCGAGGCAGACAGACTGAGCCAGTCCGCATCACCCGGGCCAAAACGGAGGTGCAGTTTTTCTTCGCGCGGCCCCACTTCGAGCAGTCGCGCCGCCCCTGCGCCCTCGGCGACGAAGCGCTCCCGAACGAGTGTGCCGCCGACGGTATATTCCAATTGTGCGCCGCTCTGCACGAGTCGGATGCCGGAGAAACGCCCGAGTTTCACTGGAACAGGACCGAGGCCCAGCTCGCCAGCTTCCGCGTGGCCGCGATCACGCGGATCATCGAGCGAAGGTGCCTCGCCCACGGAGACTCCCGGACGCAGCGGCATCGCTACCAACGGCAGACCGAGCGATCGCGGCAGTTCCTTTTGTCCTGGAGCCGCCTTCCGGTTCGGCAGCCGATAACTACCGGTGCCCATGCCATCCATGGTGAGATACTCGCCCTCATCGCTGGCTTTCCAAATGAGCGCCCAACGCAGCAGGTCAGGATCAAAGCAGCCGAAGACACCATTTCCCGCAGCGATAATGATTCCGCGCGGCGTGAGATTTTCATCCTGCGGCATGGCACCAAACTTCCGCGCATCCACCGTCTGCGTGAAGAAAGGGAAATCCGCCTCGACAAAAGAGGCGAACGGCGAATTCAGCTCCAGGTGCGCCTTTTCCTGCGCTCTGGTCAGGGTGGCGAAAAGTACAAAGGACAACAGGGGCAGGAGCACTCGGTTCATTGAAATTTGTCGATCTCTAAGGTGGATGAATTGGCAATCAAAATCGTGGAAAGCACTACGACCGCATGATCACATTTCAAACGGCCAAACCCACACTCGACAAGCGGTCAGATGAGGTGGGGCTTCCAGCATTGGCAAGTGGGCTGAAACACGGCATGCTGTCCGCCCAATCATGCATCGCGACCTGCGCCTGTTATCCGCTGATTGCCTTCGAGCCCAATGATTCCCGCTTTTCGCATGAACCTCCGACAATTCACCCTTTTTGCCCTGCTCACCACTCGCGCAGCCGCTGAACAGCCCGGCATCATTCACTCCGAGTTTCTTTTCGATCCCGCGCCGCATCCGCAATGCCATGCATCGACCATTGTGGAGACCCAGAACGGCCTCGTCGCCGCGTGGTTCGGTGGGACGAAGGAAGGGAATCCCGATGTCGGCATCTGGCTGACGCGGCAGGTGAATGGCCAATGGACTGCACCGGTGGAGGTGTCGAACGGTGCCGAGACAGAAGACCCGCGCGTCAATTGTCTGAACCCCGTGCTGTTTCAGCCGCAGAGCGGCCCGCCGCTGCTGTTTTATAAAACGGGCAAGTGGTGGGCCTATGTGAAGCGCTCCACCGACGATGGCGCGACGTGGTCGAAGGCCGAGCGCCTCTACAGCGGCCTCTTCGGCCCCGTGAAGAACAAGCCGGTGCTGCTCGACGACGGCAGCATCCTCAGTCCCACCAGCACCGAGTTCACCGCGCCTCAGGGCAGCGCGTGGCAGGTGCATTTTGAACGCAGCACGGACGGCGGCAAAAGCTGGCAGCGCACCGGCCCGCTCAACGACGGCCTCAAAATTCACGCGATCCAGCCCAGCATCCTGATTCATCCGAATCATCGCCTGCAGGCGCTCGGTCGTACCCGCGAAGGGCACCTCTACGACGTGTGGTCACAGGACAACGGCCTCACCTGGGGCGTGATCACTCTCATGGACCTGCCAAACAACAACAGCGGCACCGATGCTGTCACGCTGCGCGATGGTCGGCACATGCTGGTTTACAATCACGTCACCAACACCGCAGGCCGCACCAACGGCCCGCGCTCGCCACTGAACGTCGCCGTTTCCAAAGATGGCAAGCAATGGGAAGCCGCGTTGGTGCTGGAAACCGAGCCGAACAAAGAATTCAGCTATCCCGCGATCATTCAGACCCGCGACGCCCTCGTCCACATCACCTACACCTGGAAACGCGAGTTCATCAAACACGCCGTCGTTGATCCGGCCAAGCTCACCTCCAAACCCATCGTCAATGGCCAATGGCCGTAACCCAACCCAACGCGCTAACCCATGAACATGATCGACTACTTGTTTCCATACCTGTTCGGATACGGCATGATCGGAGCGTGGCTGCCCGCGCTGCTGCTGTCCATCGCGCCTGGGATTCACCGCCGATCCGTCAAAGTTTTCTTCCTGTCTTTGCTGTGGGTGCTCGTGGGCATCACGCTGCCTGGATACTGGTTTCTGCTGTCGGTGGGATTGCTGCCGGAATGGAAAGGCGGCTGCACACTCGGTGCGTTCACCTGTTTTGTGGTCGGGAAATTATGGTTATCACCGCTAGTCGTGTGGGCGCTTGCGGCCTTCTATGCACGAGTCGTATGGAAGGTGGCGCAGCCGCTGCGATCGTGGATCGTCTTCGGATATTGGGTTGGCGCTATCGTCAGCGTGATCTGCCTACTTCATGGCATCGTGGCGTTCCCAAGGTATCTGATGGTATTCTGGCCGTTTCTCGTGCCGACTTTGAGCGCAGTTTACTATTCAGTCGTAGCCCGCAGACTGATTCGCGAAAGCGGCATCAGCATCGCCAAACTTTGGGCTGCTGCGATTGCGACGGTCCCATTTTGGCTCCTGGCCTTCTGGCAATCACGCCGGGTCTTTGAATCGCTGCCAGATCAACAACCTGAATGCTTTGTCGTCACAGCGGCGATGCGCGGACATGCGTCAATCGTTGGTCCGTTTCACACGATCCACCGACACGGGCAGGAGCGCCGAGTCAACCGTCAGTTGATGGCATTCTGGGCCTTTGAAGCTGTGTGGTCGGCCAGAATGCCGCGTCTCCACGGAGCTGTCCGTATGATTTACAATCGCATCGGTCCGCTCGTTGCAAAACGCATGACAACTGCATGGATAGCGGACGCCGTCTATTTGGCCCTGAAACCATTCGAATGGGCATTGTGCCTGCGGTGACGTCCACTCGCATCTGCTGGCGACTACCAATCCACGCGACCATTAAACGACGGCCGCTCATGCTGACTGGCTTTCCCAAACTGATTTCACCACTTCGACGAAGACAACCGTGACGAACTCTACGACCTCGCCACCGACGCAGGCGAGATGACCGACCTTTCCTCCCAGCATTCCCCCCTGCCGCCGGAACGTTGGGGACTGCCCGACAATGAGCACCATCGCCTCGTACTGCATTTCTCGAAAAACATGATCGACTGGTGCTTCGCCGGCCTTGTGGCGAAAGGCGACACACCGAAAGAGTCACGCCACTACGTCAGCATGTGCATCGACGGCGACGATCTCTGCATCGTCAGCCGCAGCAGCGACGAGCACGCGCATTCCGCGCACAACGGCAACCTCATCACCTTTCACCGCGTGAAGGGCTTCCGTGCCCTCGTTTATTGACGGCATGAGCCGCCTCCTTTTGTTCTGCCTGATCTGCGCGAGCAGTGCTGTCGCCCAGCATTACCCGAAAAATCATTGGGAAAGGGTGACCGATAACGAAGCTGCTGCCAGTGGCTGGTCGCGGGAAAAACTTGTCGCCGCGCATGAGTATGCCGCCACGCTGAAGACGGAGGCCGTGATGATCATCGCCGGAGGCAAGGTGCTGGACTCCTGGGGTGCGGTGGACCGGAAGTTCAATGTGCATTCCATCCGCAAAAGTTTCCTCAGCGCCTTGTGTGGCATTCAAGTGGCATCTGGCAGGCTGAAACTGGGTACCACGATGGCCGAACTCAGCATCGACGATAATGAACCGGCGCTCAGCGAGGTGGAGAAGAAGGCCACGGTACATGATTTGCTCAGAGCACGCTCCGGCGTGTATCACCCCGCGCTGTATGAGACCGCCGGAATGAAGGCCGCGCGTCCACCACGGCACAGCCACGCGCCAGGAACGTTCTGGTATTACAACAACTGGGACTTCAACGCGCTGGGGACCATCTATGAGCAAGAGTGCGGGGCGGAAATCTACGCGGATTTTCAGCGTCTCATCGCCACGCCTCTCGGCATGCAGGACTACACCGCCGCCGATGGCAGGTATGTCACGGGGGCCGATTCCATTCACCGCGCCTACCCCTTCCGCATGACCGCGCGAGACCTGGCCCGTTTTGGCATGCTGTTTCTGCGGGACGGGAAATGGAATGGAGCACAAATCGTGCCTGCGGGCTGGGTGAAGGAAAGCACGACTTCGTATTCCGCTGCCGGCAAGAACGGCGGCTACGGCTACCTCTGGTGGGTCTCGCGGAACGGCGTGCATCTACCCGGCGTGACCTTGCCGGAGGGCAGTTATTCCGCGCGTGGGGCGGGCGGTCATTACATTCTCATCGTTCCTGCGCTTGAACTCGTCATCGTGCATCGCGTCAACACGGACATCGACGGCCAGAGAGTGGAGTCGGCGGAGTTCGGCACACTGGTGAAGCTTGTTCTTGAGGCACACCACTTGTGAGCGACAAGTTGGCCCTTTTGTTCCCTGTCCACAAATAACCGAGATCATGATTGGCCCTGCCACCCATCACTGCGTGAGGGCCGTGGCACCGCCGGGCGGATGAATGCACTTCAATTCATGCATCGCGCCAATGGCCAGACCGACCGCGCAGGCGGTGGCGACGAGCGGTTGCGGGATGTTCTGAGCGCAGGCCACGCCGATGAGCGCGGAAACGCCATGCCCAGCGAGCACCGACCATGGCAGTGAAAGCTGACCATGTGGCACGCCGAACAGCAGCACTGCACTGGCTCCCATGGAGGCGACGAGCGCCGCCGCGTCCTCGCCTAGCAGCGCCCATAAAGTAAGCGCGATCAACGCGAGGATGGAAAGCCCGCCACCGACTGCGGCGACGATTTTTTCCGTGAAGCTGACTTCAATGAGTTCGATGCCGAGCCATTTGCGCAAAGTGGGAAGAGGCATTCAAGAGGAGCCTAACAAGCTCGATCAATGCGGGATACCGGTGCCGTGAACTTGCGCGAAGTACTCGGCGATCTCGCGCACGCCTTCGACGAAGGCATGCCCCTTTGCCTGCTGCACTTTCACCTGCGGCGGCAGATCGGGAGGCAGCGTGTGCAGCACCAACACCGGGCAACTTTGATTCTCCTCGCCCAGCAGCGGAGCCAGCTCAGGGCGTGGTCGAGGATAGTCGATGTAGTGAATATCCACAGTTTGTTTGAGCTTGGGGTAAAACTCCAGCAGTCCGGCCACTTCGGCGCAGCCAGGGCAGAAATAGGGGCGCTCCGCATTGTCGAGGAAGTCGGGTTTCAGCAGATACAGTTGATCACGGTTCCTGAGGCAAAGGGGTGGAATCAGGCATCAAGATCATCAAACTCCGCCAGATAGCAGGGCGGGCTGGCGTGGCTGGGTGGTATCTCTTCGGCGACTTGCGCATCGTTGAGCTTGCTCAGCCAAGAAAACATCGCCGTCGCATCCAGTTTTTCCACGGAGGCGCGAAACGAAGGATCGGGCGTGCTCTTCGTCAAAGCGTCATCAGCTTGCGTGTTCATCAGCTGACGAAGGGTGAAGGTTCCAGCGAGCCTGAGCGCCGCCACCAGGCGCTCTTCATCAGGCCCCATTCCATTTCCATGTGCCGGTGAGGGCTGAATCCTGCGCGTGACAGAAAGGGTTCCGGCGGTGTGAGTTCCTTCGCTGGCAAACGTGTGAAGACGCGGAAAAAAGCATACATGAGTGCCAGGATGCATGCGCTGCGCCTACGCCGCCAGCCTTGCGCAGCGACTTGAAAATCCGCCAGCAGCCAGGAGGCGTCATCCGCCGCTGCGCTGGCGATGTGCGGCACGATGGCCGCGAGCTGATCCGCGCGAAAGCAGTCGAGAAAGTAATGCGTGACGACGAGGTCAAAGGTTCCGCGCGTTGGTGACCAGGAGAGAATGTCATCCTGAATGAAATGCACCCGCCGGTCATCCATCCCCTGTTTCGCGAGCGCCCGCCGGGCCTGGGCCAGCATGGCCGCGCTGGAGTCCACGCAAGTGATCTCCGCTTCAGGAAAACGCCTGCGGCAGGCGCATAAAAAGCGGCCGTGGCCCTCCCCTAGCGTGAGCACACGCCGAGGCGGCGTGATTTCGTCCAGATAGGCCGTGCGGCAGCACTGCATCTTCCCGCCTGCGGTCAGGCGCTCCATCAGCGAGTAAACCGGTGCCAGCAGATCAAAGCTCATGCGCG
>JBDNIB010000604.1:0-1162 GCA_041688535.1 Prosthecobacter sp. | reverse complement strand
TCGATGGCGGCGTCGATGCCTTCCATCAAGCGCGGCAGCAGATCGCGGCTGGTGGTGCGCTGGTAGGTCTCGCGGTCGAGTGAATCAAGGGAGATGTTGACGCTGCGCACCCCCGCTTGGACCAGACGCTCGGCCATCGTGCGGCCATTGTCAGTTTTGGCCAGCCGCGTGCCATTGGTGGAGATGCCGAGGTCGTTGATACCGGGAATTTTCGCCAAATCGGCGCAGAATTCCGCCACGCCGGGGCGGGTAAGGGGCTCACCGCCGGTGATACGGATTTTTTTAATGCCCAGCGTTGCGCCGATACTGACGCAGCGCAGCAGTTCCGCGTAGCTCAGCGTGTCCTCTTTCGCAAACCACGCCTGCTCCTCCTCGGGCATGCACTAACGGCAGCGTTCGTTGCACCGGTCGGTGACGGAGACGCGCAAATAGGAGATGCGATGGCCGAAGGAGTCTTCCACGCAGTTCTAAACCACAGTCTGTGGCGCTGCTCAAGCGTTCGTGTGCTGCAAGGGCACGCGCATGGTAAAAAGGGTCTGGCTGCCCGGCGTGCTGGTCAGTTCAATGGTGCCGCCATGCGCCTCAACGGCCCGTTTGACGATGGAGAGACCCAAGCCCGTGCCTTTGACCTGCGACGAATGATGTTTGTCTCCCCGATAAAAGCGTTTGAAGACAAACGGCAGATCATGCGCCGGAATGCCGATGCCGTTGTCACTGACTTGGATGACGCAGTGGTCTGCTTCCCAGGTGCCGGAGACGCGGATGACGAGGCCGGGCCGTGCGTTCTCTTTGATCGAGTTTTCGATGAGATTGGAAAACACCTGGTCCCAGTAGAAGCCGTCGCCGACGAGAATGTCGCCTGTGGCCGGGAAATCGAACTCCAGGCGCACGGCGCGGCTCTCGATCATTGGTGTGAGGCGTGCCGCAGCTTCCTCGGCACAGGCGCGGAGGCTGAATGGTTCGGTGTTCAAGGCGCTACCGCTGTCCTCGAAACGCGAGAGCGTGAGCATGTCCTCGATGATCCGGGCGATACGGCTGCCGTGCTTGGCCATCACGTCGAGACTGCGTTGTATCAGCGCTGGCGGCAGCGCCGCGTCATGCTGCATCATTTCGATGTAACCATTGATGATGGTGAGCGGGGTGCGCAGCTCATGGGAGGCAT
>JBDNIB010000603.1:0-1341 GCA_041688535.1 Prosthecobacter sp. | reverse complement strand
CTTCCACGCGAGGTTGTAGTCGGAGTTGCCTTTCGGCCCCATGCCATCATCGGTGAAGAAGCTCGCGTCCTTCGCCTCATTGCTCAGGCTCAGGAACTCGACCTGCACGCCTTCCTTCTCCTTCAGAAAGCGCACCCATGCGGCCATGTAACGCGCCAGCGCATCGGCTTGCGCGGGATCAAAATCACGCGCGAGCAGCTTCTTCTGCTGCGTGGCCCACGCAGGCGGGCCGTAGAGCGTGGTGATGACTCGCAGCGTGCGGCCCTGCGCGGCGGTGCGCTTCATCGCCTCGCGGAGAAACCAGCGCGACCACTGCGTCGTGCGCTCGAAATCATATGGCGCCTCCGGTGTCGCCTGCGCCCACGGGTCGAGGAAAATCTTGTGCAGCGCGAGGCCGAAGCCATCGGGGCCATACA
Source organism: Prosthecobacter sp. (assembly GCA_041688535.1). Taxonomy (GTDB): domain Bacteria; phylum Verrucomicrobiota; class Verrucomicrobiia; order Verrucomicrobiales; family Verrucomicrobiaceae; genus Prosthecobacter. Next base: position 925 of record JBDNIB010000603.1, on the reverse strand, counting down.
GTGCGTCCATCAACTCATGACGCTGCGCTTCCGTGAGCTTGCTGAAGCCACCGAAGTCCTGCGGCCACTTGTCATAGTCTCGCGTCTGCGCCGTCTCCACATAGTTCACGCCGAAGCCATGCCACGACTGGAGTTTCGCGGTGAAATCCACGGTGATGTCGGCGGCGTTGACCTGTCCGATAACGGCAGTGAGTAAGATAATGAGGTGGGTTTTCATGGCAGAGAGTGTTTGGCGGGAGTGATTTCGAGCCGCACGTCATCGGCATAGTGACCGATGAGTTCCGGCGTCGCGGAGTCCTGCCAGTTTTGTTTGAAGGCATGGATGCGCAGCAGTAGCAGGTCGGCATCCGCAGGGATGGTCAGCCGCGTTTCACCGCGCTCCCAGGTGGCGGGATCGCTGTCGGTGGGCACCTCCGTTTCGGCAAAGGCCAAGGCGCGTGCTTTCACGCTATGCCAGAGCAATGGGCCATCGGCAGCCGTGCCGCGAAAGGCGTATAGGCCGACGCCGAAGCGGTTGTTCGCCGCTGTGGAATCGGCCGTGCGATTGAAACGCGCGCTCAGCGCAATGGTGCGCGCATTTTCCTGCAACGGCAGCTCACGCACATCCAGTAGCAACCATTGATCCGCCACGGTGAAGTCCTTTGCCTCCGGTGCTCCTTGGGACACCGCACTGAGGAAGCGTAACATCCGCGCGCCTTCATGCGGCGTGATGCCTTGCTCTGCGGGCACCACGCGGCAGAGATCGCCACCCCAGCGGTCAAACGCCGCCGCGATGCCGCTGCTAGTTGGCTCTGGGCCGGATTCAAAACCTGCGTTGGTCAAAGGCACCGCTGTTGCCGTCGTGGTCGTAAAGTGTGCATATACCAACGAGGTGCAGAACATCCCGAACACAATGCCGGCTGCTGCCGCCCAGAGCGGACGCCAT
>JBDNIB010000070.1:0-8726 GCA_041688535.1 Prosthecobacter sp. | reverse complement strand
GCGCTGGTGCGGAAGAGGAAGTCCTGTTTCGGCTCCTCCAGAGCGCGCACGCAGTTGGTTTCGATCAAATAACGCAATAGGTGTTTCTGCTCCGGTGTCACACGGGCATCCTCAGCACCGAGGATGCAGCCGGTCATGGGTTCGCCCTTGGGATAGACATAGACGCGCACCTGGTTTTTGAACAGGCGGCCAAACGCCTCCAGCAGGCCACCTTCGAGATCGGCACACCAGCGCTCGTTGAACAATTCCTCAAACAACGGCAGTCCGAGCACGATACCGACAGGCTTGTGCGTGTGGCGTGAGAGATAGTTGCTGACGCGATGAAACTCCGCGTAGCGCGAAATGAGCATGTTCTTGCCGAGCGCCTGGAGGATGTCCGCCCGTGCGAGGAAATCGCTATCAGCGACCTCGGCACCGCTGGCGAGCAGATTGTGCATGGTGATTTCGAGGATCTCGATGTTGTCCTTCGCCTCGTCGCCGAAGTCGGCCTGAAACGCCGCCTGGCCACGCTCGATCATGTCGAGATTGAGCTTGGTGATGGGATCAAAGCTGCCACGCTTGAGCAGCACGGGTTTATTGTAGAGCACATCGGAGGCCTGCCAGATTTCGCCATCCGCGCCGAACAACGCGGCATCGGCGAGGCCGAGGCGCACGAGCAGCAGGGCCATGAGGCGGTCTTGAAACGCGGCGGCAGGAAACGCGCTGCCACTGAAGTCGATCATGTCGATCTCGACACGTTTCCGGTTCAAATCGTCCAGCAGACTGCTGAGAAAAGCAGCGGGGTGATCACGCAGGTGGAAGGCGGCGTGGAGGAGATTGACGCCAAGAATGCCCAGCGCCTCAGCTTGGGCTGAGTTCGAGTCATCAAGCAGTCGCACGTGCAGTTGGATGTCGTTGGCCGGGCCTAACGGCTCGGCTTGGAAGCGCAGGCCGATCCAGCCGTGGCACTCCTCCTTGGTGTCGCGGAACGATTTGGCACGCACCGTGTTGGCGAGCGTGAAGAAGGTGGTGGTGGTGCCGCGTTTGGTATTGAGCCGCTGAAGCAACATCGGAAATTCATGCCCGAGCATGGCGCACATGCGCTGGCGGGAGACGTAGCGCGTGGCCTTGCCGTAGATCTCGTCACTGACGATCATGTCATAGGCGGACATGGACTTAGCGACGGTGCCGGAAGCGCCGCCGGCGCGGAAGAACCAGTTTGCAATCTCCTGCCCGGCACCAATCTCGGCAAAGGTGCCGTAGATCGAGTGATCAAGGTTCATCTTGAGTGCTTTTTGCAGCGTGCCGGGGCGTACGGGGGCGGGATTCATGCGGTTAGATTATGATGCGCATGCCAGACGGCGATGCACGAAGCATTTGAAGGCAGTACCGGCACCCTCGGGGTCAAGCAGTTGTGCTGGGGCGGCGTGCGAGTGAAGAAATGTGGCGAGAGTTTGCTGCGAAGCCTGCTCCATGCCGAGCGCATGCAGCCAGTGGCAGTAATCGGTGAAATTGATGTCGGCAGTGATGTCCTGGCGGCCAGGATTGGCATAAACGTCGGTGCCGGTGAGGCGCTGATGCAGCAGATACGCACGCAGCGTGCCATGCGGGCGGCGATGATAGAGCTGCGGAAAATCATCGCCGTAATCAATGGTAAGCATGCTGCCGCTGTGCCACTGCGGCGTCCAGGCATGCAGCCAGTCGCGCACACTGACATGCAGCTCGCAGCGTTGCCGGTCCGCGAATGCGGTGTGCCGCAGAGCGCTGAAATGTGTTGGGTCAAGCTGGTGCGGATGCAGCGATTCCGGCACCCACACCTCCTGCCAGCGCTGTTCCTGCGCATTCCATTGCAAAAGTGTGGCGGGGAAAGCATCGAGCAGCTCGTTGTGGTAGATAAAGGCGTTGCCTTGGGCCTGGTCGAGAGCGGCAGTGATGTCAGCGTGCCAGTGAATGGCGCTGCCGAGGCGTTGCTGCTGTCGTTGCCGCAGGACAGGCGAAGTTTCGACGATGTGAAAGGTGAAGCGCCGCCGCGTCCACCAACCGAGCGTCTGGCGCACGCCCTGCATGAGCGAGCCGTCACCCGCGCCGACCTCAATGATATGGCGGACCTGCGGCTGGGTTTGCGATTCCGTTTTGAGCCAGGCCGCGACGGCTTTGCCAAGACTCGGTGACAGCGTGGCAGAAGTACTAAAATCGCCGCGTGCGCCGACGGTGCGGATGTGGCGCGTGTAGTAGCCGCGCTCCGGATCGAACAACGCGCGGGCCATGAATGCGGCGAACGGCTCAGAAGCTGCGGATGATTTCATCGGCGATGATTTCGAGTCCCTCGCGCACGATGTGCTCTGGCTGCGAGTAGGTGAGGCGCAGGCATTCGTGCGGATGCTGCCACTCTTGGTCGAGGCCGTAGGCGAAGTAATGGCCGGGGATGACGAGCACTTTGCGCTCTTTGAGGCGACGATAGAGCTCCTTCGCGGGAATCGGCAGGCCATTAATCCACAGCCAGAGGAAGAACGCGCCTTCCTGTTTGTGCAGCGCCCACGGCACGCGGTCGCCCAGCGCGGCGGCGAGCACGGACTTCGCAAAGTCGGAGCGCTCCCGGTAGAACGGGCGGATGATGGCGGGGCCGAGCTTGAGGAGCGTGTCGTCTTTGAGCAGCGGCATGAGCAGCGCCTGACCGAGATTCCCATTCGCGAGCGAGACGATGGCGTTCATGTTCGCCAATGCCTTCACGATGTGCGGATCGGCGACGATCATGGCCGTGCGCACGCCGGGCAGGCCGACCTTGCTCATGCTGATGCTGAAAATCATACCGGGCTGCCATTGCGGTTGGAAACCGTTGTGAATGACGCCAGGAAACGGATAGCCGTAGGCGTTATCGAGAATCAACGGGATGCCGTGCGTCTCGCTGAGCGCGTGGAGGCTGTCGAACTCGTTTTGCGTGAGGACATTGCCCGTGGGATTCGTCGGACACGAGACGCACATCGCCGCGATGTCCGGCGTGAGGCGCAGGCGGTCGAAATCAATGTGGTATTTGATCTCATGCGGCCCGGTTTCGACAATGCGCGGCAGGCAGGCGGTGAACTGGCCCGCGGCGAGCGCCTGATTCGCATAACCGATGTATTCAGGCAGCAGCGGGAACAGAATGCGCCGTTTGGCGGCACCGGTCTGACCGGCCAATAGATTGAACAGCAGAAAGCACGCGCTTTGGCTGCTGGGCAGCACGGCGATGTTTTCCCGCGTGACGTTCCAGCCGCACTCGCGTTGCAGAAAACCAGCAAATGCCTCGCGAAACAGCGGATTGCCACCGGGCGGGTCGTAATTGAGTAGCGTGCGGTCCATGCCGCCGTCGTCGAGCAGCGCCTGCATACGCTCACGCCAGAGCTGCTGCACCTGCGGAATGGCCGCCGGTTGGCCGCCGCCGAGCATTTTCATGTCGGGATGCGTGGTGAGCGCCTCTCCCGTGTCATCCATGAGTTCCTGGATGCCGCTGGGGCCGGCGAGACGCTGGCCGATGTCTGAAAATGGGGCGTGCATCAGCGTGTGACGATGTTTGCGGGGGATTGGGGACAACTCCAGGGTGAGGCGGGAGTCTGCTGGAAGCAACGTTGCTTTGATTTGAAAAGCACCGCACTGAGCTTACCATGGGACATGATGAACGCCACCAAGCTGCTCGCAATCACCCTGCTCACCGGGCTACTTGCCTCCTGCGCCTCCTCCACCATGGACAGCACTCCGACCCTCGCGGAACTGGATGCCTATGAAAGAGTCGTGCGGGCCAGGTATCAGAACGAATATGCTGAACTCTCCCAGCAGCGCGCCAGCGGCTCGCTTGGCAGCGCGGAGTACCAAAGACGCAAGGACATGCTCGATGCCAAAGTCACGGGCGGGATCAATGACGCCGCCTGGAACAAGCACTTCCTCGCCGAATCGGAACGCAAGGCTAACGGCATCCCCACGCCTGACCAACCGGTGGCCCTCAACGCGGGGAGCACAGGCGGAGAGTCATTCTACCGGCCCTCCAATCAAAATTTTGGCCAGGTCGCCGGACAAAGCGGAGCCGCCGGTCTCGGCAGCATGCGAAGTGCCAATGAACAATTCAGCAATGCACAGTCCACCCGCAATGACGCTATATCCGCTGGCGGCACCGTGCTTTCGCGGCCGCCCCCAGGCTCCATTTACGATGAGTCTGTGAGGTAGGAGGAACCATGGGGGCGGATTTGCCCTCATCCGCACATGGCGGCATGATTTCGGCGGGTGTCCGCGAGGCAATCGCCAGAAGACAACACTCAAAACAAAGAAAGCCCTGTGAGGATGACCCCCACAGGGCTTTTGATGACGGATTGCTCCGCCACATTGACCTCACAAGGAGGTCAACGCGTTACTTCTTCTTCTTGGCGGCGGCCTTCTTCGCAGGAGCCTTCTTCGCAGGAGCAGCCTTCTTTGCAGGAGCAGCCTTCTTTGCAGCGGCTTTCTTTGCGGGGGCTTTCTTGACGGCCTTCTTTGCAGCTTTCTTAGCCATGGTGTTTATCCTCAGTTTGTTGTTGGTTGCGTTGTTTTGTTTTGCCGAGGCCGCGCTTTTGGCGCTACCACGGACATTTTTTCCAGCAGCGGCCTCAAGGGCGCGCTTTTCTTCGATCGCGGCCTGCGCTGCGGCAAGGCGTGCGACAGGAACTCGGAAAGGACTGCAACTCACATAAGTGAGGCCTGCACGATGGCAGAATTTAACACTGTCAGGATCGCCGCCGTGTTCACCGCAGATGCCGAGTTTGATGTCGGGATTGGTCTTGCGGCCTTTTTCAATGGCGATGTGGATGAGCTGACCGACACCGGTTTGATCCAATGTGGCGAAGGGGTTCTTCTTGAAGATCTCGTTCTCGGTGTAAGGCATGAGGAAGTTGCCCATGTCGTCGCGGCTGATGCCGAGCGCGGTCTGCGTAAGGTCATTCGTCCCGAAGCTGAAGAACTGCGCCGTTTCGGCGATTTCGTCAGCAGTGAGCGCTCCACGCGGCACCTCAATCATGGTGCCGACGAGATAATCGAATTTTACTTTTTTCTCAGCCATCACTTCTTTTGCAACTTTATGCACGATTTCGACTTGCAGGTCGAGTTCTTTTTTGAAGCCGACGAGCGGGATCATCACCTCAGGTTTCACTTTGATCTTCTGCTTCACCACATCTGCTGCGGCTTCAAAGATCGCACGCGCCTGCATCTCGGTGATCTCAGGATAAGCGATGCCGAGTCGGCAGCCGCGATGTCCGAGCATCGGATTGAACTCGTGAAGCTGCTGCACGCGTGCGGTAACAACATCAACAGTCACGCCCATTTTCTTGGCGAGTTCAGCCTGTGCTTTTGCTTCATGCGGCACGAACTCATGGAGAGGTGGGTCGAGCAGACGAATGGTGGCAGGCAACCCTTTGAGGGCGGTGAAGATACCGGTGAAGTCTTCACGCTGATAAGGCAGCAATTTGGCGAGCGCCTTTTTGCGATCACCCACATTGTTGGCGAGAATCATTTCACGCACAGCGTCAATGCGATCACCTTCAAAGAACATGTGCTCCGTGCGGGTGAGACCAATGCCCTGGGCACCGAATGCGATGGCGTTCTGCGTCTGTTCAGGATTGTCGGCGTTGGTGCGGACCTGCATGCGGGTGGACTTGCCGCACCAGACCATGAGTTGCTGGAAGCTCTTGAACTTCTCGGTGGCCCTGGCGGCTTCATCACCATGGATCATGCCGGTGATGATTTCGGACGGAGCCGTTTTCAACTGACCGCCATAGACGATGCCACTGGTGCCATCAATGGAGAGGTAGTCGCCCTCATTGAAGGTCTGGCCGTCAACGCTGACGGTTTTCTTGGCATAATCAATCACGAGGGCCGCAGCACCGCAGATGCAAACCTTGCCCATCTGACGGGCAACGAGAGCGGCGTGGGAGGAAACACCACCACGCGCAGTGAGGATGCCTTCTGCGGCGATCATGCCGCGTAGATCTTCTGGACTGGTCTCATTGCGAACGAGCAGCACCTTCTCACCTTTTTGTTCGGCGATGACAGCGCGGTCGGCGTTGAGATAAATTTTCCCGGAGGCGGCACCCGGACCTGCCGGCAGTCCGGAGGCGATGGCTTTGGCTTTCTTGACATCAGCAACATCAAAGATCGGCGCGAGCAACTGGTCGAGCTGGTCGGCAGGATTGCGTAGAATGGCGGTTTCCCAGTCGATGAGCTTTTCCTTCACCATATCAATGGAGAATTTGAGCGCGGCGGCGGCAGTGCGCTTGCCGTTGCGGGTCTGCAACATGAACAGCTTGCCTTCCTGGATGGTGAACTCGACGTCCTGCACATCCTTGAAGTGTTTCTCGAGCTTCTGCCGAACCTGGAGCAGTTCTGCATAGGACTTCGGCATTTCCTTCGCGAGTTGCGACACAGGCTCCGGGGTGCGCACGCCAGCGACGACGTCCTCGCCCTGGGCATTGAGGAGGAACTCACCGTAGAATTCATTGACGCCGTTGGCCGGGTTGCGGGTGAACGCCACACCGGAGCCGGAAGCATTACCGGTGTTGCCGAACACCATGGCCTGCACGTTCACAGCGGTGCCCCACTCGGCGGGGATGTTGTACTTGCGACGATAAACGATCGCACGGTCGTTCATCCAACTGCCAAACACAGCGCCAGCAGCGCCGCGAAGCTGATCCCATGGATCGGTTGGGAACACTTTGCCGGTGCGGTCTTTGACGAGCGCCTTGAACTGTTTCACGAGCTCTTGCTGATCTGCGGCGGTGAGATCGCTGTCGAGGATGTCCTTGTGATAGATCTTGTGCTTGTAGTCCTCAATGAGAGTTTCAAAGGGCTCATGGTCTTCACCTTCGCGCTTCTGCACACCGAGCACGACATCGCCGTACATCTGAATGAAACGGCGATAGCAGTCCCACGCGAAGCGTTCGTTGTTGGTGGCAGCGACGAGAGAGAGAACGGTCTGGTCATTCAGGCCGAGGTTCAAAATGGTGTCCATCATGCCGGGCATGGAATCACGCGCACCGGAGCGCACGGCCACGAGCAGCGGGAAGCCTTTGGCATCACCGAACTTGTAGCCCATGATTTTTTCCATGTTCCGCACACCTGCTTCCATCTGCGCTTGCAGGATGGATGGATAGGTCTTCTTGTTTTGATAAAAGTAAGTGCATACATCAGTGCTGGCCGTAAACCCTGGAGGCACCGGAAGTCCGATGCGGCTCATTTCGGCGAGGTTGGCACCTTTGCCGCCGAGCAATGCTTTCATGGAGCCATCGCCGTCTGCTTTGCCTGCGCCAAAATTATAGACGTATTTCTTTTTATCTGCGTTGCCTTTGGATGCTGTCTTTGCCATAAATATTGCGGATCGTCTAATGCGGGACCGTGGTTGTTGTGGATGTTCAGTGAGGATTGAGGCGCGGATTTATAGCGATGGAGTATATGATGCAAGCACTAGTTGACAATCAAATGTTGGCGATGGGCAGCCCGTCCAACAAGCAGTGATCGTCATTGGCACATGATCAACACCGACAAGTCTTCCCCGCCACACACGAAGTTTCCGCATGCCCGTGACAAGTATTGACGCGGAGATTCAAAAGCGATTTAATGCACTCCATGCACAGATCGACGCCTCCCAACGGAGGCGTGGCACCCAGTGCATGAAAACACACACTCAACCAAGATCATGAAAATCAAAACCCGTTTCAACCCCCATGCGCGCCCGGGCTTCACGCTCATTGAACTGCTGGTGGTGATCACCATCATCGGTATTCTGGCCGGCCTAGTGATGTCCCAGGCGACGAAGATGATGGCAGATGCCCGAAAGCTGCAGGTGCAGACGGTGATCAAAGATCTGCGCATCGCCATTTCGAGTTACCAAGTCGAATACAACCGCTACCCCGTCAATGCCAGCCTGCTCAGCGGTGCGGGCAGCGGGGAAGATGTTCAGGCGATTCCCACGGATGAAAACACCGGACTGGTCAGCGCCCTGCTGAGTTTGAGCGACTCAGGCGGCTCGGGTGGCTCAGGTTCCACCAACCTCAACCCCAGGGACATCAAGTTCATCGACCTGCCGCTGGCGAGGAACGGCAAATTTGGCCTCGTCAACGCACAGCCTCCTTACAAGCTCGTCGATCTCTGGGGGCTTCCCTACTTTGTGCTGCTGGACACCAATGGAGACAAGCAGGTGAACAACCCAGACCTGCAGAACGCAGACCCCACAATCGCGCAAAACCCCATCAGCCCTCCGCCACAAAAGCTGCCCATGGAAATCGCCATTTATAGCTATGGCTTGGACAAGACACCCATGACCAAGGACGACGTCGTTTCCTGGAGATCCAAGTAAGGCTCGATATCAGGGTTTGAAATCGACGCAGCGGGAAAAACCGCTGCGTCTTTTTTACGCTCAAACTCAGCGGTATTTTGCCAGCAGTTCCGCCGCCTTCGCTGGATCGACCTTCTCGTGGAAATCGTCCTCCACCATGCAGACGGGACCGAAGCCACAACTGGCGAGACATTCGGCAAATTCGATGCTGTATTTGCCGTCTGGACTCACCGCGATGGGATGATGATGGTCGGTGTGGGAACGATCGATGTTCCCGGCTTTGCAAAACGCGTCCATCAGCTCATAGCTGCCCGCCATCGCGCAGGAAAGCGTGCGGCAGACGCGGATGTGAAACTTGCCGGGGACGATTTGACGGAAGCCGGGGTAGAAGGTCACCACCTCGAGCACTTGGATCGGT
>JBDNIB010000602.1:0-2733 GCA_041688535.1 Prosthecobacter sp. | reverse complement strand
GCGCCGGCTTCAACGGAGCCGCCCCGGGGGGGGCGGAATGACGCCATGCCGTGGTATTTCTTCAGCGCCGGTTTCGGATGCTTCAACGGAGCCGCCCCGGGGGGGGCGGAATGACGAACTCCTCGGCGTATTTGCAAACTCAGGCGCTCCAGACGCATCTTGCGAGCGGCGCGGGTGCTTGGGTCGGCGAATTCTGGCGACATGGGGAAGGATAGACGGAAAGCGTTGATTTTGAAGACGCGAGCGCTGGCGATAGGCGGCATCGCCACCTCAGCACTCGCGGGTGAAAAAAACTTGGGAGATGTAAAAGATCAAAACGAGCCGTGGCATGTTCTACACCACATAGCAGGGAGCATCAAACTTGGAGTATGGCAAACCAAGCGATGAAATCACCCGGTCTCCACGCCCTTCGGCGGGTCCGAGAGAAACGAACAGGACCTGATCCTCGTCATGCTTGATCACGGCTTTCAGCTCCCGCTGGAGCTGCACCAGCTCACGCGGTGCTAGATCACACTCGAACACGGAAAACTGCAAGTGTGTGCCGTGATTTTTGCACACCTTGAAGACCTGCCTCAGCCGCTTGTCATTCGCAATGTCGTAGCACACCAGATAAGTCAGGCGTGAGCTGATGTAGGCGCTGCGGTCGGACATGAAGCTCAGAGTCTAAAGTTTAAGGTTTGGGTTTAAAGTTCGGGAGTGCGCTGTTCGATACTGGATGTTCACAGTTCAGTATTCGCAGTCACCGTGTCACCATCGGCACATAGTCGGCGATCTCGCCGGTCAGATGCCGTGCCAGCAGGCGAGCCTGGAGTTCCAGCACACGGCGGTAGCTCACCTTGTAGTCGAAGACCGGGTGCGTGATCAGCGTGTTCATGCGCTGCTCGTAGGCATGAAAAAACGCCTTCCTTCCGTGCGGCGAGAGATTCACCGCCTCACCCGCACGCACAAAATGGCTGGCGTTGACCATGCGGTTGTTGATCGCCGTCAGCACCGTGCTTTCTGCGATGAGCGGGCGAAATTCCTCCATCATGTCCAGTGCCAGCGCGGGTCTGCCATGGCGTGGCTGATGGTAAAAGCCGACATAGGGATCAAAGCCGACCGCCAGGGCCGCGATGGTGCAATCCTTCGCCAACAGACTGTAAGCCAGCGATAACAAAGCGTTCACTGGATCGGTGGGCGGACGACGTCGCCGATGGGTGAAGTCAAAGCTGAACGCCTCAGCTTCGGCCTTGCGCTTCGTCTCGGCAGACTGCGGCACCTCCAGTCCTGGAATCTCGTCGTCCAGATCGTCATCGCCCACTTTGATCATGCCCGCGAAGTGCTGGAAGTAGAGCGCGGCAGCGGCACCCTCCATGCCGAGCAGTTCATCGAGTCCGCGTGCGTTGGAGACCCGTCCGGCTATCTCCTTCAGCCCCTGCACGGCGGCAGCCGGCGGCTGCACATGCAGGCGCATCAGCATCGTGCGGTGGTTACGGATCTTCGCCTGCACGATCTTCTGCGCCAGCGCCAGGCAGTGCAGCGGATTCGCGGCGGCGGCAAACTGCTGGATGCGGGTGTGTACGTTCTTCAGTCCGTGGCCGCGCGTGAGGCCGTAAAACCAGCCGCCCATGCTGAAGTAAGCCACCGGGATCTCCTGCTCACAGAGTTCCTGCACCGCCTGCGTGCTGATCTGGATATTTCCAAACAGCGCGACATGGGACACATCATTCATGCGTACCTCGTCCACGACACTGTCGCCATCCTTCACGACCAATCGCTCTGACTTGACACCCACGCGATAGCCCGGCGTGTTCAGATACAGCGCACGTTCATCATCCCGTGCCGCGATGAGACGGCGGGGCGTAGCGGTAGGCGCAGACGCCAGACTGCGGGGGGCAGAGTGGTCTGCACCTTGCGAAGCACCCGCCAGGGAATCCCCTGTGCGGTTCTTGGGATTCCGCTCAGAGGACTGAGCGGGCCACGTTTCAACGGTGCCACGATTGCCAATCGTGGCTACGGCGAGCAGCCGTGTTTCATCCGGCAGGCAAACCGGTGCCAGCGAGCAGCGTACGCACTTGGGGCTGTTCACCAGCGGCGGCGGAATCGTGGGCGAAGCCGCCACCAGTCGGGCTGCCGCAATACGCTCGCTGATCCAAGCCTCCAGCGTCGGCGTCATCTCCAGCCGCACCCGCTGCTTGGTCAGGCGATAATAAATCACCCCTTCATCACAGACGTAGCCGTTGTCCCGCAGGATGAGAATTTGCAGACCGAGCTGCATCTTGTCCGCATCCCACAGTTCATTGCCTTCCGCCCCCTGCCGTGGCGCACCCGCCTTGTAGTCCACCGGCGTCACCGACTGCGCTTCACGCACGGCGAAGAGATCATGAGCGCTCCGCGCAACCACCTTCACCTCGACCAGATCCATCTTCGCCACCACCCCAAGCCGCTCCGAATTCATCATAGCCGAGCGCGAATGGATCGTTTCGAGTGCCGGTTCTGCCGTGTCTGTGAGGTCATCGTCGCCATGGCCCCCGGCAAGCGGAACACCTGCACCACCTTCGGCAGCATCTTCGTGGCTACGCTCGCCAGAGCGCAGCGCAGCGACCGCTTCGCTTGGTTCATCCGTTGCTGGCACGGGCAGGATGCCCGCTTCACCTGCGTCAGGCGGCACGCCCGACCTACGCTTCTTCGCCTTCGGCAGCGAGCCTTTACCACGCTCCACTTTCTCGTGAATGGCCGCGCCGCGCTCTGTGT
>JBDNIB010000069.1:0-3633 GCA_041688535.1 Prosthecobacter sp. | reverse complement strand
TTAGCAGACGGAGCGAAGCGCGATTTCGCCGATGGCCTGCGCTGGTATCGAAAGCGGAGTGTCCGGCCTGCGGAAGGCTTCGTCGAGGAAATCAATTATGCTATCACCCGCATTCTCCAAGACCCGGCTCGCAACCGTCAGATCCGACCCACCCTCCGAACCAGCAGCGTCAAACGCTACCCCTACAGCCTCATCTACCTGATCCAGGCCGACACCATCATCATTGTCGCCGTCGCCCACGACAAACGCCGCTCCGGCTTCTGGAACCGCCGCCTCTAATTTCAAACACATGGACCTCCTCGTCAATCCCACCGAATCCTCCCTCCTTCGCTTCACCACCGCTGGCTCGGTCGATGATGGCAAAAGCACGCTCATTGGTCGCCTGCTCTACGATTCCAAATCCATCTTCGAAGACCAGCTTCTCGCCGTTGAAGAATCCTCCAAGCGTCGCGGCGATGCGCATGTGAATCTGGCGCTGCTCACCGACGGTCTGCGCGCCGAACGCGAGCAGGGCATCACGATTGATGTGGCCTATCGCTACTTCGCCACGCCAAAGCGGAAGTTCATCATCGCCGACACGCCGGGGCACATTCAGTACACGCGCAACATGGTCACCGGTGCCTCCACCGCCGATCTGGCGATCATTCTGATCGACGCACGCCTCGGCGTGATCGAGCAGACGATGCGCCACACCTACCTCGCCTCGTTGCTGCGCATCGGCCACATCGTGTTGGCGGTGAACAAGATGGACCTCGTGAATTTCGACCAAGCCGTCTATGACAAGATCGTCGCCGACTTCCGCGCCTTCGCCGGCGGCCTCGACCAACTGCCAAACGTCACGCCGATCCCGATGAGTGCGCTCAATGGCGACAACGTCGTCGATAAATCCGTGAACATGCCCTGGTACACCGGCCCGGCGCTACTGGAGCATCTCGAAACCGTCCAGGTTCATAGCGAAACCGCCGCCGATGCCGCGCGCTTCGCCGTGCAATGGGTCATTCGCCCGATTTCCGACCGCAGCGATGCCAAACTGGGCAACCTGCACGACTACCGTGGCTTCGCCGGTCGCATGGCCAGCGGCACCTTCAAAGTAGGCGATGACGTGCTCGTCTATCCCTCCGAGATGAAGTCAAAGATCACCGGCATTCACACGTACGAAGGCCCGCAGGAGGAGACCATCCCGCAACTCAGCTACAGCATCACCGTGGCCGATGAGATCGACACCAGCCGTGGCGGCATGATCGTGAAGGCGAACGAACCGACGCACACCACGCAGGAATTCGATGCCATGATCTGCTGGTTCGCCGACAAGAAGACCCTCAAGCCACGCAGCCGCTTCCATCTGCGCCACACCACGAATGATGTGCGAGCCGTCGTCACCGACGTGCTTTACAAGGTCAACATCAGCACGCTCGAGAAGAGCGTCGAGAGCAAGGAATTCGCCCTCAACGACATCGGCTGCATCCGCCTGCGCTGCGCCTCACCGTTGTTCTACGATTCGTATCTGAAAAACCGCACCACCGGCAGCTTCGTGCTAGTGGACGAGCAGACCAACAACACCGTCGCCGCCGGCATGATCATCAAACCGCTCATCGATGCAGGTGATGAAGACGCGGAAGTGGCGATCTAATCCGTGAGATCGGACCCATGACCGCGTAACTGTTCGCGGCCATGAGTTACGACGGCATCATTCTCGGTTCAGGACACAACGCGCTGGTGCTCGCGTGTTATGCCGCGCGGGCGGGCCTGAAGGTGGCTGTGGTAGAGAAAAACAGCGTCGCAGGCGGCGGTTTGGCGACCGTGGAGTTTCCCACCGGCTCTGGGTTCAGACACAATACGCATTCCTTCTTCCATCGCGGCCTCACGGCCATGCCGTGGTATCGCGATCTGGAGCTGGAGCGCCATGGTCTGCGCTACCTCGAGCCAGAACTCAATGTCGCGATGCTGCTGCCGGAAGACCGCGTGCTGGAGTGGTGGACGGACTTTGAAAAAACACATGCCTCCTTCGCGGCGATCTCACCACGCGATGCCGATCGACTGCGCGAGTGGACGGAGCGCTTCCGCCCCATCGTGGAGCAGATCCTCATTCCCGAGGCGCAGCATGCGCCGCTGCCGTCGGCGGAACGCCTCGCGAAACTAAAACAGACCGAACTCGGCCGCACGCTGCTGGAGACGCAGGCGCTGTCACCGCTGGAGTTCGTGATGCGCGAGTTCGAGCATCCCGCCGTGCGTGCGGGCCTGCTCTTCTTCAATGGCCTGCGCGAGGTGGATCTGCGGCAGCAGGGCTTCGGCCATTCGATTCCTTCGTTGCTCGCCAGTCCACGCAAGGCGCAGATGTGCGTCGGCGGCTCAGGTCAGCTCGCGGAGGCCCTGTGCGCCGATTTGCGCGAGCACGGCGGCGATATTTTCACGAATTGGCAGCCACGCTCGATCCTGACACGCGACGGCCGTGCCTGCGGGGTCGAATCCACGACAGGCGACCGCATCGAGGGCTCGCGCTTCGTCGCCAGCGGCTTGAATCCGCAGCAAACCTTCCTCGATTTGATTCCAGCCGCTGTCGCGTCGTCACATCTGCGCGAACGTGCCGCGAATTTTGAATACAACCTGCTCGCCCCACTGTTCGCGCTGAATCTGAACCTGCGCGAGCCGCCGCGCTACACCGCCGCCGAAACACATCCCGAACTGAGCCAGGCATTCATGATGATTCTCGGCCTCGACGATGTGGCACAGTTTCATGACATCGTCACCGCCCACGAACGCGGTGAAATTCCGCGCACCGTGATGTGGGGCGCGTGCCCGACCCAGTTTGACCCCTCACAGCCCCCGCAGGGCAGCACACCGCCTTCATGTGGGAAAAACTGCCCTATGCCCTGCGTGGCGATGCCAACGATTGGGATCACGCCAAAGCGCAGCATGGACGCGACATGCTCGCACTCTGGCAATCGCATGCACCGAACCTGCGCGAGGCCGTGCTCGGCTCCTTCACCCGCAGCCCGCTCGACACCGAACGCCTGCTGCCAAACATGCTGCGTGGTGATCTACTCGTCGGATCCTTCGCGAACGATCAGATTGGCTATCATCGCCCCTTTAAAGGAGTGGGTACCTACCGCACGGAAATCCCCGGCCTCTACCTCTGCGGCGGCTCCACCCATCCGGGCGGCAACGTCACCGGCCTGTGCGGTTTCAATGCCGCGAAGGTGTTGCTGGCGGACTGCGGCCTTTGATGAAGAGAGCCTACAGCGATTCGATCTTCTTCCCTGTCTTCGCACGGCAGGACACGCGAAGGTGTTCGAGCCAGCTGGGGATGAATTCGTTGATGAGGAACTTCCGCGCTTCACCGAGGTCGTCGAACGTCACGCTCGCCCATGGATGACCACGCTCCTGATAATAGTAGTCCCAGTCACCGCTCGCATTCGCGATGAAGTAGGAGCCGTCGTGCGAGTCCTGTTCGGTGCGGATGGGGGGCAGACTTTCCGGCAGCACTCCTTGTGCGGCGAGACTGGCCTCGATGTCAGTGAGGTGGACCCTGTTCTTCGGCCAGGATTGCGTGAAGTTAAGCTATGGGATCACGGGGTTGGGAGGTGATTGGTTTCGTTCTTCGCGGGCGGCTGCGCAAGGGCTTTGCACCGTTTT
>JBDNIB010000601.1:0-5315 GCA_041688535.1 Prosthecobacter sp. | reverse complement strand
GCTGGTTCAGTTTGAGACGACGGGTCGGACTCGTGTCAGGACGTTGGAAGAGACTGACGTTGTCGAGATCGTCGAAGCCCGGATCGCGCTGGAATCGATGGGGGCGAGGCTGGCGGCCATCTGTTGGACAGATGAGGATACCCGATGGATCGGGAAGAGCATCACGGCTCAGGAAAAGGCTGTGACCGGTGTGAAGTTCAGTCAGTTGGACATCGCCATGCATGAATACATCATGAAGTGTGGTGGCAATGAACGGCTGGTCACGCTGTGGCAATTTGTGCGCTGGCAATTCGAGATGGCGCTGACCTACATCCACCGCCTTCAGGGAAAAATGGCCCCCGATCTCCGCCGCTTCAGCGTGCCGGGTCATTGGAATGTGCTGAAGACGCTGGCTGACCGCCGGCCGGAGATGGCCGCCAAGGTAATGGCTAAGCACATCCGAGACTCCATTGAATGGTATGCCCCCGAAGCTTCGGAGCGACTGCCTGCAGCCGCCTCTCGTTCACGGAAGAACGACTCCAGGTAGGGCCGAAGAGACAAAGTCTCAGCAAACGCCTCCATCACCTTCCCCAAGCGACTGCGCCACGTTTTACTCCAGGGTTTACGCATGAAGAGCCGCGAGGAGTTGTGCGCGGAAGTTGGGATCGAGAGCAGCGCGGCGGCGTTTTCTACGCAGGCTTAGCTTGGAGGCTTCGTTGCACAGGGCTTTCATCGCCATCTCGCGCAGGATGGAGAGATAGTGCGCGCCGTTTTGGCCGCGTAGTTGGCAGTGGTCTTCACGGAATGTCACATCAAGCACCCAATGGCAGCGGTTCTCTACTCCCCAGTGTCCACGCACCGATTTGGCCAGCCTCGACGCGTCAGCTTTGAAGCTGCATAGAAACTAATGCACTTCTTCAAGCATCGGACTTTCATGGTTGCGTTGAATGCTACGGCGCACTTCGGCCACGCTTTGCAGTCCCGCCCAGCTCCAGCTTTTGTGGAACCAGTCCAGTTCGTCGGCGATGGTGTAGTGCCGCCGCTCGCAGCGTCCGTGTGAGAGTTCGAGCGTTTCGCTCTTGAGATGACGGGCATTGGCCGGACTGGCTTCCGCTTGTTCTTTGAAGTGAGCTTCGACGGCCCGCAACGCTCCCTTTTGGTTGGCTTTGAGCGTGAGCGCGTAGTCGGCTCCTGCTGCATGGATTTGCTCGGCGATGGCGCTCTGCATGCCCATGGCGTCGATGGTGACGGTGGCCCCTTGCAAGCTTAGCGAGTCAAGCAGGCGGGGGATGGCTTCGGCGGCGTTGCATTGAACCACCGAGGCACGATGGACGCAGAGGAGGAGGAGTTTCATGGGTTGGTGTGTCGGGCGATTCTATTTTCGCATCATCCGAAATCGCTTCATGGCGCGGCGTCGCTGACTTTGTCGATCACACGACCCGTGTCATTCCGCGTCTCGCGGACGATGTGGGCATCGGTGGCGTCGCGCTGTTGCGGTATAGCTCCTGCTTGGGTAAGCACGGACTCGAAGGCGCTTCCGGCGGATTCGGTTTTCAGGAGCGGTGCTGGAAAAGCTATCTCCGCGCGGGCGCGGGGATCGAAGCCGACGGCTAGCCAGTTGTCGCGGTTGGCTGCTTCGTTGCCATGGATCTTGTTGCCTTCGAGGAAAACGGAGCCTTTGCCCACGACCGCCTCGCCGCGATGAATCAGCGGCGGTTTCTGCGTCGTCGAGGGGCCAGGCTTGAAAATGTTTGCCACATAATTGACCCACTCGAACTGCCCGTAGCCCGCAGTGTGACCCCAGTCGTAGATGACGTTGTTGCGGAAGTCCGCACGCGCGATGCCCGCGAAACGCGGCACGCGGCTGACGTGGTGCGCGAAGAGATTGTGATGCCAAGTCGAGCGCTCACCCGCCGCGATGGAGGCATAGCCGTGCCGCTCGCGGTTCAAGGCTTCGCTGATGATGCACCACTGCACGGTGATGGCATCGCTGAGGCAGTGATGGATAATGTTTCGTCCGTGGCCCAGCTTAGCCGTAACCATGCAGTAGGAAGTTAAAACGGCACTGTTTTGGGTGGTTAAATCCGGTTTAATCGCAGGCAAACGGCGGTGAGGCCTTGCTCATCGGTCGCGCCGTAGGTGAAGCCGGGCTTTACGTCGCCGCCGGCCATCCACCAGGTGAAGGCGCTGCCGTTGTGGTTCATGTGGCCCGCGCCGCCGCGGCCCATCTCGCCGGCCCAGATGACGAGGGTGCTTTCGAGCAAGCCGCGTTATTTCAAATCGTGATGCAGCGGCTGCGATTGCGCAGAGACGATCTTGTTATCCGCCCAAAGCGAGCCGGTGGCGAGGATGCCGTGCGCGGCGGCGATCCGGGTGAGGAAATTGCTGCGGCTGAGCATGGTGGCGTTATTTTTTTGCCGGATGCATGCCGGTGTAAACTTCTTCATGTTCGCCTCGCGCCGCCATTCGAAATGCGGATGCGGCGCATACGTCATCGAACCTTCTGCCGGAAGGAGCGGCCATGGCGAATCGGCGACGGGCAGTGCGACATGCGGAGCAAGCAGCAGGGCGGTGAGGAGTGTGCGAGTGTGAGGATGAGAGTCATGGAAAATCGTGTTTCTTTACCGAGTTTCCAGTCTCCCAAATTTCTCGGGCACATGCCAGCCAGCCCGGGTCGTCGAAAACGCCTGTAGCTCGGGCTTCTTGAAGTCGAGGGCGCGGTATCTGCCGACGTTGAAATACCAGGGTGTCTGCGCGGTGGGCTTTGAGCCTGCGACGCGATGATTCGGATCGGACTGCGCTTCGAGTGCGCCGACGACGGGGATGCGGATCTGCACGCGCCACGAATCGCTGCCACGTTCGGTTTTGACTTCGGCACGGGATTGCCATTTCCCGGCGGGATTGCCTTCAGCGATCACGCCGTCGGGATTGATCTCGATGTGGTAGTAGGAGTGCATCGGCGTTTCGAGTGAAATGACAACGTTGTCGCCGTTGTGGACCTCGGGGCTAACGTTCAGCCGCTTCATCTCGGGTTCCTGGCAGACGATCTCGAAGAGAATGGCGTTGTTGTCCCATCCGGCGCGGAACGTAGTTTCAACAGGCGGAGCTTTGAGCGTCATGTTGTCTTTCAAGGCGTAGGCGGTCGCCTTGGTGAGATCGGCACCGGCGATGGCCACGGCCACGGGCGCTTTTGCGCGTGCCTCTGCTAGCGCCTTTTCCTTCTCGCGATACTTGGCGATCAATTCATCCTTGGGCTGAAGCTCCGAGATCATGAGGGCAATGCGTTTGCCATGGACCGTGTCGCCCGCGATCTGCAGTGCTGTGTCGAGCAACTCGCGGAAACGCAGGTTCGTCGCGAGCGGGACGTTGGCCGGACTGCCTTTGCCACGGCCGCGGCTTTGGTCTTTGCGGGCCAGATTGAGTTCGGCGAAAGTGATCGCCTCCTTCATCGCCTTGGCTGCGGGGCCGTAATAGAGTGCGCAGTAGTCATTGAGCACGGCGTCAACGTCCTGACTGGCATCCCAAAGGAAACGGGACTCCACATAGAGCGTGATATGTTCGAGACCCGGCGCCCGCCACTTTCCACCCTCCTGGCTTTGCTCGCCATTGTCGCCGAGGGAGATGCCTTTGAGCGCCTTCAGATCCTTCGCGGCCGCTCTTGGGTGCAGCACGGGATAGGAGATGGGCACGCCCTGACCCCAGATGTGGTAGCGGTTGTTTTCGAGACGCAGGATGTTTCCCGGGGCGATCTTGCTCTGCCACTTCTGCACGCGAGCCCAATAAGCCGCCCAATGCTCCGCATCCTCCATCATGGGACGACCCGAATTCGCGATCCACACGGCGAGATTCGGGCTGAACTTTTCAATGGTGTCCGGCGCTTCGATATAGCTCGTGTAGGCACCGCAGGTGATGCGCTTGTCGGGATACTTTTTGTAAACCTCCCGCGCCACGCGATCGGCGAAACCCCACACGAGTTCGGACGCCGACTTACCCTTGCAGCTATCGCACTGGCAGAGCTGCAGTCCGTCCACAGGCCAGATATCAACGCTGGGGAAGTGGAAGGTGTCGTAGAGGAAGCTGATGTATTTGACAGTCTCCTTGATCAAGCCTTCCGAGGTGAAACAGGGCGAACCGTCCTTGCCGCTCGCACGCTTTGCGGTGTCACTTTTGCCGTTGAGAAGCGCAAAATACTCAGGGTGCGCTTTCTGCATGGCTTCGTGATTATACACGTTGTTGAGGCCGTGCGGTCCGCGCAGCAGGCCGAGCAGCTCGTAGCCCGAATTCATGCCGAGGCGACGCGCCCAAATGACATCGTCGAAATCGAAGCTGGGATAATTGGTCCACTGCCAGGCGCGGAGCGGAGAATCGGGCTTCACCGTTTCATCGAACGGGCCCACCGCCACTGTCGTTTTCTTCGGCACGACCTCACCCAGTTCGCCAGCCATGAACCAGCGCACGCCAAGATGACGCAGCAGACCATACACGGCATTGAGCGAGCCGCTTTCGTCCTGTAGCCAGAAGCCCGTTTTAACTTCCGGCTGGGTCTTCCAAAGCGCTGTAAAATCATCTCCGTATTGCTTGCTCATCACGGCATTGAAGTCTCCCGGATTCCAGAACCACTTGAAGCCGGAGGTGAACGGAAAGCCCCAGGCCGCATCGGTCTGGCCTTTTGTCATTGTTTCCCAAGCCGCCGCCGCTTTCGGCGACTCGTTGCGTTTGAGCGGGATAGGCAACGCCGATGGATCGAAGTCGAAGTCCTTGCCGATCAGCACCAGCCAGTCCGGTCCGGAAACAATACGGTAAGCGCCATCGCGTAGCCCTTCAGAAGTGACTCCCAACTGGTCGGTGCCTTCGCTCCGGCCAATGTAGATTTTTACCGACTTGCCTGCCGTTTGTTCGGTGACGATCGGCAGCCGTGCCCCGCTCATATTTTCCACGAAATGCCGCAACTCGAGGGCCGCCAACGTAACCATACGGGGGCGATCATTGGCGACGATGATTTCCGCACGAGCAACGCCATTCTCGGTCAGCGTGACTGCGGGGGCATCGGCGGCATGGAGTGTGTTCAGCAGCAGGGCGGCGAAGAGGGCGAGTGGGTGTTTCATGCTAATTTATTGAGGGGCTTGGATTCATGGTGAACGATGCAGATGGGCAGATTCTTGTCTTATTCCGTGGCCTTGTTCTGTTGGATTTTGCACCGCCGAGTAGAGCCAGCGCTTGCGCGCTGGCTCCCTCACAGACCCGGACGTGCGGAACTACCGCATCCGGTTCTTCCGGTGGAGGGATTCGCTGTGTTCGCTCAGCGTTTGCCAAGTTTCCACATCCGATGTGCTATC
>JBDNIB010000068.1:0-4294 GCA_041688535.1 Prosthecobacter sp. | reverse complement strand
AGGCGAGCAGTTTGCCATCGAGAGACAGCGCGAGGCTCAAGATGGCACCATCGTGCGCGAAGCGGGCCGTGACGATCTTGTTCGTGCCTTCCTTGGCATCGGCGCTGATGTTCCAAACACGGATCCGGTTGTCGCCACCGGCAGCGAAGAGCTGTTTGCCATCGGCGCTGAAAACGACGCTCGTCTGCTCCTTCGTCGGCTGCGAGAGTGTGTCGAGCCGCTGACCGCCGGGGATGCTCCAGAGCTTCACCGTCCGATCGGCGCTGGCGCTGGCGAGCACCTTGCCATCGGGGCGAAACGAAAGGCCGTTCACCGCGCCGTTGTGGCCTTTGAGCAGGGCGATTTCCTTGCCCGTTGCCGTGTCCCAGAGACGAATTTTCTGATCGTAGGCACCGGTGGCGATCATTTTGCCATCAGGTGAAACGGCCAGTGCATACGCGGCATCGAGATGACCTTCAAACGACTGCTGAGGCGTGCCGTCGCTCGTTTTCCAACTCTTCACGATGCCCACGATGCCCGCCTCACCGCCAGCGGCATAAACCGTCGAACCATCAGGTGAAAAAGCGACCGCGTTGGCCTTGCTCTTGAAGCCCGTGAGCTTGCGCACGACGGCTCGCGTGACCGGATTGAGCAACTCGACCTCGCCATAACGTGCCACTGCGATGAACTGCACCTTCGGCGAAAACGCCACCGCCTGGATCGCACGTTTAGGCGGCACGGTCGGCATGATATTCGGCGTGATGACCTCCTTCGGCTGCGGTTTGCCTTCCGCCACGAGCGGCCCTTTTGCGCCGGCGTCAATCCACGCCTTGATCAGCGCGATCTCCTCCGGCTTGAGCTTCTCGCGCTTCCCCGGCGGCATGAATTCATTCTTCCCGCCTCGTCCCGAGCGCCCTTCGAGGAACTTCACCAGCATCGAATCATTCGCCTTCCCCGGCACGATAGCCACGCCCTCCTTACCGCCTTTCATCAGCGCCGCGAAGGTTTCCGACACGAACTCGCCATCTGCATCATCCGCGCTGTGGCAATCGATGCAGTAGGCGTCGAGCAACGGCGCGATCTGTTTCGTGTAGTCCACGGTTTGGGCGTGGGTGGTGGCGATGAAGACAAGTGAAAGGAGAAGAAGTCGTTTCATGACATTATTCGAGATTGAGCGTGAAAGAACGCGTCAGCGTTTTGGAGTGCGCCGGGTCCTCCGGCGCTTTCGAACGTTTTTCGGCCTGCGAAAAGCTCCAGAGGACTGGAGCACTCCAGGACGCTGCTGCGCGATGCGACGCTGAGCGGCGACTCGACCCTGAACGGAACCCCGTGGGGGTTCGGCGAGATGGCGGTGCGCGACGACTCGTTACCCAGGGTTCTGCGTAACCTGGGCTGCATGACGGAAGCCCGTTGGGCATTGGTGAAACACGGCGGTTGAAAACTCAAAGACTGACGAGATAATGGAGCCATGACTCTGGCTGATTTTCCCCAAGTATATGCGCTGCCCGTCCGCGAGAAACTTCTCATGGTGGAAGAAATCTGGCAGTCCATTGGCGACGCCAGTGATGCGATTGAGGTCAGTGACGCCGAGAAACGTGGACTCGATGAACGATGGGCACGATTTGAGCGTGATCCATCGCGTGCGCTGACGCTGGAGCAATTCGACGCGTTAATGAAAGCCAAGCGCAAATGAAGACTTTGCGCATTCTGCCTGAAGTCTGGGAAGATGCCAACGAAGGGGCAGAATGGTATGACCGACGCGGCGGCAAGGAGCTTGGTGACAAGCTCTTGGTGGCGTTTCGCGCTCAGTTGCCGGAAATTCAAAAATATGCCGGAACCCACCGGCTGGTTTACAAGCAATTCAGCCGTGTCTTCGCCAAGCCATTCCCGTATGCGATCTATTTTCGCATTCATGCGGACTGGGTGGTGGTGACACTGCTTTGGCATACGGCGAGGAATCCCGAGGATTTGAAGTCGTCGCTCGATGAGCATGGTGCACAGACAGTCGGTGATTGAGCGAGCTAAATGCGGCGCGGGCATTTCTACGTCAAGCCCAACGGGCTTGCGGAACACAGCCCAAGGTTGGAACAACCCTGGGACACGCGATGAACTCATATCATCACCGAAACGGAACCCCAACGGGGTTGCGTCCGTGCCACGAGTGATCATGGCCGCGGCGCAGGTCCGCAGTAATTCAACCTTGGACGGAACCCCGTTGGGGTTCGGCGGGATGGAGGCGAGCGATGGACCGATACCCAGGGTTCTACGAACCCTGGGCTGCATGACGTAAGCCCGTTGGGCTTGGATAGCGTCAAGTTCGATACCGGTAACGCTGCCGAACTGTTTCACACACATCTGGCATCCGCTGATGTGTCCGGCTGCCAGCAATAGAGCAAGACCGGTGCAAATAGCCGTAGCTCGGACACTTCCCGCCAGAATACTGAACCAAGGCAGCGACAGTAGCAGGATCAAAAGCAAAACAGCCAGAAACCAATGCGAGCCGCTTGGCAGGCCAAAGCGTTCAAGCCAGGGAATATACCCGGCAGGAATTAAAATGACCAAAAGCGCAGCCCTCAAATCTTTGAGGATCGGCCAGCACAGCATGGAGGCCCAGACGAACACGATCAAGCTGGGTAAATAGCGATGGTTCCTCCAAAGAGGGGAAGGTGATGCTGCGTCATCTCGATTTGATGCGGCTGTAAGGCTGTTAGGCAATTTCATCGAATCGCCTCCTGAATCGCTTTGTTGTTCAACAGGGCGCCTTCAGGTCTGGCTTCATCAGGAAAGGCAAACTTGGGAAAAAGATTCCAACCCCATAAAATCGCCACGGCAGATGGATCCGCCCCGTTGTAGTCATAGAAGTAACTAGCTTTGCGCCCAATTTTATCCACCGGCCTGATCTCGTAAGGAGTCCAAGCTATGGGATGTTCCACCCGAGACCATTTGAAAGCGAAGAGTTGGCCCGCTAGTAACCAGTGGTCCAGAGCGCGAGCTGTTGTTGACGCAACGCAGGCAGCCACCCACGCGCCGCAAGCAAAATTTGCTCGATTTCCAAATGAAGTTTTCCGAAAAAACGTCGCGCAAACGAAACCTGCCAGCACCAACAAGACTGTCGGAACCATGTACCCATAACTACTGATGCCGGCCATGAGAGCGGTGCCCAAACAGAAACTAGCAGCCAGTCCACGAAACCATACTTGGCGTGATGATGCGTGAAATGCTGCAGCCAGAAGGAGACAATAAATGGCCAGCGGTGTCCACACCCTGCCACTATTGAACCACAGCAGAACATAGCCGCTACCAAAGAAGCCAAAAACCAGCCCAAATAAATTCTGGATGATGCGGGTCACGTTTGGGCAAGCTGTTAGTGATTAAACAAAAACTCCTTCGATCCCATCAGGCTCCAGAAGATGTCCTCCAGCGTGGTGCGACGGTCTTCGGGTTGGGCGGTGGCGAGCATCGCGGTGGCTTTGGTGGTTTCGCGCTCGGTGGGGAGGCGGGTGAGGGCGATGAGGTAGGCTTCTTCGATGATCTTTTCGTTGCTGAGCTTGCTGGTAAGCAGCGCATCAAGGCGGTTGTCTTTTTGGGCGAGCTTTTGGTTGAGCGTGTCGCCGTTGGCGATGTGCAGGGCCTGGGCCATGCTGGGTTCGTTGGTGCGCTCGCATTCGCAGGTGGCGACGCGGTCGGCGCGGCCGAAGCTCTTGAGGAAGTAGCTGGCGATGTTGCTGTCGGGCAGTTGCAGGGCGCGGAAGCCCATGGGGTAGGTTTCGCTGGTGCCACGGTTGGCGTTGCGCTTGTCGATGTGGAAGGTGGTGGGCGCGGCGGTGACCTGGCTGATGGTGTCGAGTAGGACTTCGGCTTTGAGGCGGCGCGGGACGTAGTGCGAGCCGTAGCGGAGGTCGGTGATGTTTTCCGGCACGGTGATGCTGCTGCGCTGGTAGGTCTCGCTTTGCAGGATGGTGCGCATGAGTTCCTTGAGGTCGAACTTGTGCTTCACGAGATGCTCGCACGCGGCGGCGAAAAGCGGCTCGTTGCTGGCGGGATTCGTGACGCGGAGGTCATCGACGGCTTCGACGAGGCCCGCGCCGAAGAAGTTCGCCCACACGCGGTTCAAGATGGCGCGCTGGAAGAGTTTGTTGTCGGCACTGGTGAGCCATTTCGCGAGCGGCACGCGGCGATCCGCAGTGGAGGTCATTGAGACGGGCGTGGTAACCTCAAGCGGATGTGGCGGCTGCGGCTGGCCGGTGAGCGGCTGCACGAGTTCGCCATCTGCGGCGGAAAAAAGAACGCGTTCATCGGCCTGCGTGCCGTTTTT
>JBDNIB010000600.1:0-2800 GCA_041688535.1 Prosthecobacter sp. | reverse complement strand
TGCGCAATCTCCGCCGCGAGGTGCAGGTGTTCTACTGGAGCAACCATGTCACCAGTGAGATCCTCGTACTGCGCAATCTCGTCGGCACCGCCACGCTCATCGTCGAATGCGCCATTCGTCGGCACGAAAGCCGGGGACTGCACTACACGCTGGATTTTCCGCAGACCGATGACACCCGTCCGCCCCAGGACATGACGGTGCGGCGTTATTGATATTATTGCCTATTGCGGCGCTTGTGAGGTGGCTTGCTAAAACCCCGCGTTATTGAACGGCCTGCCTTGCGGTTATGTCCATTTTTAGCGGTGGGGCAGCCTGTTTGGCAACATCAGTGCAGCCGCACAGCGAATTACAGATTGCAGTTTGCCTGCTAAAACTGCTAAAGTTGCGTTCTAATCAGTCTCAACCGTATGCCCGCCAGGAACACCGTCCGCCATTTGTCCGTCATCGCCCTTTTGGCGGTGTCCGCGCCGGTGTTTGGTCAGCGAGCGTCTTCGATGTCAGCCAGTGGTGCCGCAGCAGCCTTGAAAAAGAATGATGTAGCTGCCAGCGCGAAGACCACTGCCAAGACCGGCGCACCGCCGGTGACTGCCAGCCTGCCACGCATGAGTTCGCCAGCCGTGCCACAGTTGGGCTACTCCAAGTATCCCTGGAAACTCGACATCGTCGCCACGGTCTTTTGGATCGGCGAGCAGCCGACGGAGAACAATCCCACGCCGAACGACAAAAGCTCCTGGGACACGCAGTGGATGCAGAGCTTTGGCGGCTATGACGATCCTGATCGCACTAAGCGCACGGATTTTTACACGCCCATCGGTTTCACGCCCAAGCAAAACCCCTTTTACATCGCGCTGCCCTACAACGACTGCGTTGATTACAACTCGCACAAATCCGAGGCGTCCAAGGTCATTCCGTGGTTCCAGCAGCGCTACACCCGTTCTGGCCGGACGGTGCTGAAAGGTCAGTGGGTGGCGATCCGCTACGGCAATCGTGTCTGCTACGCCCAATGGGAAGACTGCGGCCCGTTCGTCACCGACGATCACGCCTACGTCTTCGGCAGCGCCCGCCCGAAAAACAGCAGCAACAACGGCGCTGGCATCGACATCTCACCGGCCATCCGTGACTTCCTGGGCCTGAAGTCGATGTCCCGCTGCGACTGGCGCTTTGTGGATGTGAACGAGGTGCCCGCCGGCCCCTGGCGCAATTTGGGGAACAACAATCATTTCGTCCGTCAGCAGAAAGTGGACAAGGAGACTGAGCACACCGCCATCTCCTCACGCCTAGAAGAGCTGCGTCGCATGCGCGACGCCTACTTCAAGGCGAATGGCACGGGTGCTTTGCGTTGATTCACGCCAGTCCGCTGCTCATGGCGGCGGGTTTTGGAAGTCGAGCCGGTCGTTGGTGTAAACGAACGGCAGCGACGTGCCGACCTTGCTGCTGAGTTGCGCGGCGGGTTTGGCCTCGATGGAGCGTCCAGGGCCAGTTTTGGGCGAGTTGGTGAATTCCTGCACATATAGGACGGCACTCAGCGGTGATTTGACCGCCAGGTTTTCCTCGGGTTCGCCGAAGGTACATTTTTCAAAGACGCAGTTCTTCGTAGCTAGGTCGAAGCTCTCCGGCACGCGGCAGTTGATGAAGCGGCAGTTCTGGATGCTGAGCCAGTCCTGGGCGACCTCCGCGCCAGCGTCGGTTTTGAACAAGAGGGGGATCAAATCCATGTCCAAAAAGGTGCAGGCGTCGAGTTTCATGCCCACATCTTGCAGTTTCCAGTTTTGCATGAAGGAGCCGGAGAGCACGCAGTTGGTGAAGTTCCATTTGCTGCTGAACAGGGCGATGTACCAAGCTCCCTCCTTGGCGAAAGCGCAGTCCTGAAACACGCAGTCGCGTGCCTCGAAGCTGCCGCCGAGATCGGCGGTGATCTTCACATCGTGGAAGTAGCCGCCTGCGGTCTTCCACGAGCCTTCGCGTATGTGGAAACGCACGTTTTCCATGCGCATGCCGGGCAGGCTGGTCACATCGCAGCGCTGCTCGTCGTAGTTGGCCTTCGGGTCCGTTTTTCCAGGAGCGCCGATGTCGATCCGGCG
This sequence comes from Prosthecobacter sp., assembly GCA_041688535.1. Taxonomy (GTDB): domain Bacteria; phylum Verrucomicrobiota; class Verrucomicrobiia; order Verrucomicrobiales; family Verrucomicrobiaceae; genus Prosthecobacter. The sequence continues at coordinate 719 of JBDNIB010000600.1, read as the reverse complement.
GATCGGGCGATAGGTGCCGGCGGGAATCGTGAGCTTGCCGGCCCATTCCGCCTTGTTGAGCAGCGGCTCGCGCATTTCGGGCGCGCTGGAGATCTGGTCTTCGAGTGTTTTGAGGTCCAACACCCGCACCTTGGCGGATTTGATCGTGACGAGGTGTTTGAAGGGGAAAATCTCCAGCGGTTTGGCCACTTTGGAGTAGTCGCCAAAGTGCAGGTAGCGACGCTTCCCATCGACACTGATGCTCTGCATGTGCGGCAGGATGCGCCATTGAATGGTCACAAAGGTGTCTTCCGGGATCAGACCCATGCCGGGCGCATGGCGGCCACCGCCGGAATCGCCGTCGATGCGCAACTCGTCCTGGCGTGTCTCCCAGTTGAAAATGACCTGCTTGGCGGTGTGGGCCAGCCGCAGGTCGTTTTTCAGTGTTTTCGCCACGATGGTAAACTCCACGGGCGGCGTGAACGTCTCCGCAGAGGTGAAGCGTGCGGGGAATTCCAACACGACCTCCCGCCCTCCCGGCAGGAGTTCCCTTCTATCATCGGGTGGTCCGGGCTGTTTACCGGCGAGCCTAGCAGTTTTTTCTGCTCCGAGTCTGGCGATCCGTTCACTGGCGAGCTTGGCGTCGTCCAGCTTCGACGCCTCGGTCCATTCCACCTGCTCGGTCTTCAGCATTTCTTCGTACTTCAGGAAGAGATTGATGATGCCGTTGTTGCGCGTGA
>JBDNIB010000599.1:0-2463 GCA_041688535.1 Prosthecobacter sp. | reverse complement strand
CTGCTCGACGGTTTTGCCTTTGACCTTCTGCGTCATCATCGAGGCGCTGGCCTGGCTGATGGCACAGCCCTGACCAGTGAATTTGAGGTCCTCGATGCGGTTTTGATCGTCAAGGCGGAGCCAGACATCGATCTCGTCGCCACAGGAGGGATTGTCCCCATGCGCATGCAGGCAGGGCGGCGGCAGCTCGCCTTGATTGCGCGGCTTGCGCGAGTGGTCGAGGATGACCGTCTGGTAGAGATCGCGGAGTTCTTCGGGAGACATGCCTTTAAGAGAAGAATTTTCGCGCCTCGTCAAGCACGTCGGCGAGGCGGTCGATCTCTTCGAGGGTGTTGTAGAGGTAAAAACTGGCGCGGGTGGTGCCAGGAACCTTGAAGCGCTTCATGAGCGGCTGCGTGCAGTGATGACCGCCACGCAAGGCGATGCCGTGGCTGTTAGCGAACTCGACAAGGTCGTGCGGATGGGCGAATTCGGTGTGAAAAGCGGCCAAGGAGCCACGCGGGCCGGTTTGTGGACCTAAAACGCGAACGCCGGAGATCTCGCCGAGTTTGCGCAAGGCGTGCGCGGCGAGTTCGAGGCCGTGTTGTTCGATATTTTCGAGCCCGATAGCTTGCAGGTAGTCGATGGCGGCACCGAGGCCGATGACACCGGCGATGTCGGGCGTGCCAGCTTCAAAACGTGCAGGCGGTGCCTTGTAGGTGCTGGCCTCCAGACGCACCTGGAGGATCATTTCGCCGCCGCCATGCCATGGGGGCATTTTTTCGAGCAGTTCCATGCGGCCATAAAGCGCGCCGATGCCAGTCGGAGCGCACATTTTGTGGCCAGAGAAGGCCAGGAAGTCGCAACCGATGTCACGCACGCTGACGGGGAGGTGGCCGACGCTCTGCGCACCGTCGAGGAAGGTCACGGCACCGACGGCGCGTGCTTTGGCGCACATTTCACGCGCCGGATTGATGGTACCGAGGGAATTCGAGATGTGGACAAAGGCGAGCAGCTTCACCTGTGGCGTGAGCAGCGTGTCAAATGCCTGCATGTCGAGCGTGCCGTCGTCGAGCACGGGAATGTGCTGCAAGACAGCCCCGGTGCGTTGGGCAGCGAGCTGCCAGGGCACAAGATCGCTGTGGTGCTCCATGCCGGTGGTCAGGATGACATCGCCGGGCTGCAAATTCGCCACGCACCAGGTGTTCGCGACCAGATTGACCCCCTCGGTGGTGCCGCGTGTAAAAATGATCTCGTCCTCGGACGCGGCATCAATCAGGCGGGCGACTTTGCCGCGCGCGGCCTCAAAGGCATCCGTGGCGCGGTTGCTGAGCTCGTGCAGCGCGCGGTGGACGTTGGCGTTGTCGCGTTCGTAGTAGCGGACGAGCGCATCAATGACCGCACGCGGTTTCTGCGAGGACGCAGCGCTGTCGAGATAGACAAGCAGGTGTCCGTTGACCTGCTGGCCGAGGATGGGGAAATCAGAGCGGATGCGCTGCCAGTTCATGAATGCGGACGCCGGCACTAGCGTGCAGCCATGCTCTGCTGGGGCGAGCCTGCGGCAGATGTGCGCCCGGCATAAATGCCCCGGTTTTCCACCTTGCTGGCACGCTCCTCGATGGAAGCAGGCTTGCCATTGGCTGGCAGATCGTTTTCCGCAAAAAATCCCACCAGGCCCGATGCTGCTTCATCCATCATTCTCACTGGAAAGCTGTTCATCAGACTGCCGAAGGTACTACAGCTGGTGAGGCTGACAGAGAGGGCGGCGAGGATGGCAATGCGGACGATTGATTTCATTTTGACCTGTTTATCATGCTCCATCAAATCTGTAAACAACTAGATGCTCAGCGCCGAAAGGCCAGCCCGGTGTCTGGCCTTCCTGCCGGCGGCTGGAGACCGTGCATTCCCCGGTCCTCCACCTGCTTCGCCCGCATTTCCAGCGTCGTTCCGGCAGCCTTTTTCTGCCCGTCCTCATCCGCCAACATCAGGGCGTAGGGAGCGAGGCGGAGCGCCGTGCCAATGAGGCCGCAGTTGCTCAGCAACAGGCAGGACGTAGCGGCCAAAAGCAGGCGATTATTCAAATTCATCCATCGTGTCTATCACTCCCGGCCCAAAGTGTAAACATTTTTGCTGTTCCATCTCAAAGCGCAGGCTTGCGCGACAAGAAGCAACCGTTCAGCCTCAGCCTCCATAATGCACGGCTGCACGCAACCGACGGCGGGAGAGATGAGGATTGAACATAGGACCTCAACCTGCTAAAACATCGCCCATAAAGCCTCCGAAAATGCTCACGCATCCTTCATCTCACCCTCGAATCACCTCGCCACACAGCGGCTTTGTTCAACAAAGGCAAGCCGATCGCGGCGCTCTTTGGCTGAGAGCCTACCCGGTGAATAGCCATAATCATGAGAGTGCGTGTGTTTGTCGCTGGCGCAGCCAGTCGAGCAACGTGGGTTTTGGTTTGGGTTCCGCGTGCTTGGGCGG
>JBDNIB010000598.1:0-2773 GCA_041688535.1 Prosthecobacter sp. | reverse complement strand
TCCACGCGATGGATTACCGCCGGGTGTATCGGCTGGATGCTGAAATTGGCGGTGCTGCTGCTAGTGGCCGGCAGAGAATCGCCAGGGGGTAGCGTGCAGGTGAAGCCGGTGGCGTTTTTCGCGCTCACCGGGTAGCTGAGGTGGTTATAAACGGCGGTGTTCAGGTTCCCGCCGAGGAAGGAAAGCTTCACCTGCGAGCTCCCCGGCGTGATTGCAGCCAGGAGATCCGCCAATCGTGGCGGGGATACTCCGGTTGGAGTCACTACGACTGTGCCTGTGAAATTCGGAGTCGTCCCCGCCCGCGTGTAGGCATAATTGGCTGCGTCGCCAAAATTCGCCGCATGCGCGGCAGTGCTGCTGGCGTGATCATAATAGCGTGCGGTCAGGCCAGTCCCGGAGGCAGCGGTCGTGTTATTAATGATGACCGCCGCCTGCTTCTGCGCCTGGTTGATAGTTAGCGGGGTCGAGTTTCCTGCCATGCCTCCATTCAAAGTCACGATGACTGACTCCCCCCCTTCGAGTGCGCTGTCCATGCTCGGCGTGATGGCAATCGTCGCCGTCTTGGAGCCTGGGGCGAAATCCACAAAACCTGACAGCGCGGCAAAATCCGATCCTGCCATCGCGCTGCCGCCAAGTGTGTAATAAACCCGCGCACCGAACAGGCTGTGACCGCGCCGCAGTTTCAGCAAACCCGCCGGTCCGCCGTCCTCGCTGGCAAAGGCATTTTCCGCCTCCACCGTCACCACATCCGGGGTCTGCAGCACCTGGGTGATTTCATCAATGTCGGACACGCCGTCCCCGTTGCTGTCCGCCACCCCTGGCACCAGCCCCAGCTTACGCTTGACCCAGTCGGAGATGCCGTCGGGACTGGAACTCACATCCGAGGTTTCCAGCTTGTAGAACTTCTTGGCGCCGGCCGGCGCCTGGATGGAAATCGTCGCATTTTCCAGGTCGGCCGAGGGAATGTACTCCGTGGTGCTGCTGACCGGCGTCTGCAGCGTTTCCGCAGCCCATACCGGACCTCCCGGCGTGTCGGAACTAAGCACGCGGTATTTTTTGCCCGCCTCAATTTTCGACGAAAACAGCACGGCGGCACCGACGATCGTCATGTTGCCGATTTTGAAGCTGTCGGTAGCGGCAAAGGGATTCGTTCCTGCGATCGCCTCGAGGTCGTTGGCAAAGCCGTCATGATCCTCATCGCCGCCCGGCGCAATCGCCCAGGCATTGAATTTCTCCTGCCAGAAGTCATCCAGGCCATCCGGTCCGTTGACCTCCCCGTTTGGCACTTGTCCCGGTGCCCATTTATTATGATCAGTGGGGGAGGTGGCTTTGAGGGCACACTCTGAGAAAAGCAGTATCAACAGGAAAATGGACGTCCTGGAAAAATGGTTATGCATGAAGAATTGGCAGTAAAGAATGAGGTTGACCTAGCAGAAGTCAGTCGCGCATAATTAATTGATCCTGAGTTAATCACGCAGCATATTGAAATGCCACGCCACCCGCAATTTAAATCGGTGATTGCATCTTAGAGTAGAAAAGGAAATGATCCGGAAAGGTAAAGAGCCGCTACAGAAGGCACTGCGGGGAAAGTTTTTGCCCCTTTAGGCCATGATTGATCCCACTGCCCCCAGTCCCATGGTTGTGATGCTGCGGCGTCTCTTCTCCCCGTTTGCCTGTCTGGCCTGGGGGCTTGTTTTGGTGATGTTGTACCTTGGGTTGCGGCTGGTTGAAAAACAATTTGGCTTCGAACTGCTGGGCGGCTCCACCCAGCATATTGCAGATGCTAGGGTGGCGGTTCAGCAAAACGACTGGGCTGGGGCCTCGGCAGCCATTCAAAAAGTTCCACCCGCTGACCGACATCGAACAGAATTCCTCCGTGTCCTAGCCGATTACCTCAAGGGAACCCGTACAGACCCGGCGCTCCTCTCCCAGGTAGTCAGTCGGCTCGCCGCGCAAGGCTCGCTCAACCCTGAGGATTTTGTCTGGCTGTGTCAAGAACACCTCGCGGCAGGCAAGACCACGGCCGCCCGTGAGACCCTACAGTTTATTCCAGACGAACTGCGCAAAACCCTGCCCTTGCTGGAAGTGGAGCTCGCGATCTTAGCCCGAGAGGGCAGGCATCAAGAGTCCGCAGAACTCATGAACCAGATGTTCAAAATTTTCGCCGATGACCCCACCGTCGCTCTGAACCAGGCGATCCAGGATCTGCGGGGCACATTCCCGGAGATGCAGCGCTCGGCACGCGGCCGATTGTGGGAGATCGCGCAGGGTGAAGATGCGCATGGGTTGGCGGCCATGCGCATTCTGGCAAAAGCAGAACTCACTCTCGCAGAGTCGGAACAACTCCTGCGCCTAGCGGATGGCCATCCCAACACCCGTGCCGCCGACAGGTTGGCAGTCGTCTCCATCCTCATGCGGCTGGCACCAGAACGACGGGAGAACCTGTTAAATCAAGCTACCCTACGCCTTAGCGGCAATCATGCGGCCACCCAGTCATTGGCGACTTGGCTGGCGCAGGAAAATGAGTTTGCCAGGATGCAGAAGCTGCTTTCCAGCAGCACCGCCATGAGCTTTGCAGACTCGTTTGTTTTAACCGCGCAAGGGCTGGCCAAACAAGAGCGCTGGTCGGCGCTGCTGGAACTGCTGAATAAAGGCCGCCAGTTGCCCGTTTCTGCCGCCCGCGCCGCCACCTGGCGGGCGCTGGCAGCGAAACACCTCCAGCCGGATGACCTGGGCGAGGCCCGAACGCACATGCAGGAGGCTATCCGGCGTG
>JBDNIB010000597.1:0-6261 GCA_041688535.1 Prosthecobacter sp. | reverse complement strand
CCACCGCCGAAGCCGGGCTTCTTGAAGCCGCCGCCACCGCCGTAGCCTTTGAAACCACTGCCGCCACCGCCAGATCCCCCACCACCGAAGCCGCCGCCATAGCCGGGCTTTTTGACGAAACCGCCGCCTCCGCCGAAGCGCTTCGGCCGCTCGCCACTGATGTCATCAGGACGGTCTGCGTAGTCCATGCGGATTTCACGGCCGCGCAGCACGGCTCCGGCAACGCCGCCGAGCACGGCTTCCACGTTGTCGGCAGGTACTTCGACGAAGCTGCATTTTTCAAGCACATCGATGCCGCCAATGCTGCCTGGGGTGAGATCTTGAATGGTATTGTACAGCAGGCCGGCGATGTCCGCCGGGCGCACCTGGTCCATGCCGCCGACGTTGATGAACAGACGCACCATGCCGGAACGCGGGCCTTTTTGGGCGCGAGAACTCTGCTTTTTTGGGAATGAGGGCGCGTCGTCGGAAGCGTCGTATTCGTTGTCGAATTTCGCGGGTGCTGGCCGTGGCGAGGCGGCTTGATGATTGGTGGGACCGGCGTCTGCTTCGGGTTCTTCAGCCGAAGTAGAAGGGGGCGCTGCGGCAGCAGGTGCCGATGGGGCTGCTGATTCAGTATTCGCGACTGCAGCAGGAGTTTCCTCGGTTGCTGCCGCTGCCACTGCGGTTTCAGCAAAAGCGGCGGTGTCCGGTGCGGGAGCAGCGGCAGGAGTCGGGGCAGGGGAACGCGCTGGAGTTGGCGCAGGAGCAGGGCGGGGTTGGAACTCGCGCTGCGGTGTCTCGTGCCGCTTGCCAGCACGGTCTTCCATGATCTGCTCGGCCTCGCGGACCTGATCCTTCATGAGGAGGTCCATGAGTGCGCTGGCGATCTCGGTGGCGGTGAAGCCAGCATCGAGCAAACGCTGGATGCTGTGCTCATGATTGGCGTAGCTGGCGGCTTCGAGCACGGCTTTGACCTTGTCGAAGGTCTTGTCCACCCGCGTGGCTTCGAGTTCTTCCTGCGACGGCACGCGGGCGCGTTCGACGCGGACGTTGATGAAGCGCTGGATGCGCTGCATGAGGTAAATCTCGCGACCGGCCACGAGGCTGACGGCCTTGCCGCTGCGTCCAGCACGACCGGTGCGGCCGATGCGATGCACATAATCTTCGGCGTCGTAGGGCAGCTCCAGATTGACGATGAGATCAATGTCGTTCACGTCGAGGCCACGGGCGGCCACGTCGGTGGCGACGAGGACTTCGACGTTGCCGTTGCGGAAATTACGCATCACGCGTTCGCGCATCGTTTGATTGATGTCGCCATGCAGGCGGTCAGCGGCGTAACCACGCGCCACGAGGGCGTCGGTGGCGTCATCCACGGCGCGTTTGGTGTTCGCGAAGACGATGGTGAGGCGCGGGGCCTCGATGTCGATGACGCGGCAGAGCACTTCGAGCTTGGAGCGGCCCTGCACCTCGTAGTAGCGCTGCTCGACGGTGGAAACGGTGAGCGCTTTTTGCTGGATGGTGATGGTGGCGGCGTTGCGCGTGTAGTTTTCGACGAGGCGGCGGATGCGCGGCTCGAAGGTGGCGCTGAAGAAGATCGTCTGGCGCTCCGCAGGCACGGCGGCCATGAGGCGGTCGATGTCGTCGGAAAAACCCATGTCGAGCATTTCATCGGCTTCGTCGAAGACGAGGGTCTTGAGACCGTCGAATTTGATCAGACCGCGCTCCATGAAATCGAGAATGCGTCCTGGTGTACCAACGACAATCTGCGAGCCGCTTTGCAGCGCGCGAATCTGGCGGTCATACGAGGCACCGCCATAAACTGGCGTGGCACGCACGCCTTCCTTGAAGCTGGCGAGCTTGTGAATCTCCGCGCAGACCTGCATGGCCAGCTCACGGGTGGGGCAGAGGATGAGGGCCTGCACCTGGCGGTTGGCACCGTCCACGCCCTGCACCACGGGGATGCCAAAGGCCATCGTCTTGCCGGAGCCGGTCTGGCTCTGGCCCACGACATCGCGTCCGGTCAGGGCCACGGGAATGGCTTCGGCCTGGATGGGGGAGGGTTGCTCGAATCCGAGTGATTTGACGGCTTCGAGAAGCTCCGGGGCGATTCCCAGCTCTGGGAAGGTGTGTTGACTCATATAATACAGTCCCCTTGGGTTTTGAGGGTCGGCATACTCCCACCGATGGGGACTATAGCAAGGTGTTTGATCGCAGGCATCAGCCAGTTTGACATGACGGGTATCTTTGCTGATGTCTGCGCGTGGGAGATTTTTTACCGTTTGATGAACTGATGAACTGGAGCGCCGTGGCGGGGCGTTTCGTGCCGCCTGCGCGGCTGGCGGTGATCGGCGATCCCATCGCGCATTCACGCAGCCCGCAGATGCACAATCCGGCGTTGCTGGCCTGCGGTCTCGACGCCCGGTACATCCGCGTGCAAGTTCCAGTCGGGCGGGTGCTGGAGGCGTTTCGACAGTTTGCCGCATGCGGCTTTTTGGGGGTGAACATCACGATCCCACATAAATTTGAGGCGCTGGATGCCGTGGATGTGCTCGATCCGCTGGCGCGGCAGCTCGGTGCGGTGAACACCCTCGCAATTCGTGATGGCAGGCTGCACGGTTATAATAGTGACGGCCCTGGATTTTTGCGCTCGGTGAGGGAAGCCTTCGGTGTCGAGGCGCGGGATCTGCGGGTGCTGATTCTCGGCGCTGGTGGCGGTGCGGGACGTGCGGTGGCCGTGCAGTGCGCGCTGGAGCATTGCCCGAGGCTAGTTTTGGCAAACCGCACCGCCGCGAAGGCCGAGGGTTTGGCGGCTGAGGTGTCGAAATTGTCACCAACCACTGAGACGACGGTGATCCCATGGACCGATGCAACGGTGGCGGCGGCGATGAGCGGGGTGGATTTGATCGTGAATGCGACCTCCCTCGGCATGAAGGAGGGCGATGCCCAATTGGTGCCTCCTGGGGCCTTGGCGGCACGGCATCTCGTGTTTGACATGGTGTATCGGGCGGGTGGCGAGACGCAGCTGCTGGCTGCGGCAGGACGGGCCGGGGCCAAGGTGGTGGACGGACTCACGCTGCTGCTGCATCAAGGGGCGATTTCGTTTGAGCACTGGTTTGATCGGCCTGCACCGCTGAATGTGATGCGTACAGGCTTGCAGAATGCGGTGATGACGTGAAGATTGTCCTGCATGACCGCCGCCCGGCATTTTGCCCTCAGTTTTTTTGGTCCCATCATCGCAGGAGCCCTCTTCTGCGGGTTGGTCGGCATATTTTCCGTCTGGTTGGAGCGCCATCAGATTTCAGTGATGATTGTCATGCTGGTCGGATTCGTCGGAGCGGCGATGACGGCACGCTGGTTTGTGAGAAATTGCGTTTCCATCAGTTGCCCGTTCTGCGGCGGAAAAAGCTATGAAATCCCCGGTCGGGGCAACCGCTTCGCCTGCCGGGTCTGCGGCAAGGACCACTAGGAACTGCGGGCTGCCAATAAATCGGCTTGCTCAACTGCGTGAAAGTCGTTACCAGTGAGCGGCGTTTGAATCCATGGTTCCGCCAGCGTCTTCTTAAACAAAGAAGCAGCGTTTTTCCCATCCGACTTTTCCCGCATGATTTTTTCTTTGCCACGCACACTCATCCCGCATGAACGGGAGATCGCAGGTGCGTGCAATTCGGATTCGAGTCCGTGCTGATATGATATTCAAAGCACGTCGTTTCCGCAGGTCTTTCCAGGTGTTCGCAACACGGCACCTTGAAGTATTGAACACAACCGGAGGTATCCTATAAGCAATCCATTCCAGCAGTTGAGCGGCGGCAATCCTGCACCGCGTCCCCCGCAAACTCAAAGCGCCGGCGGTCCGCCTCGCCCCGCTACGGCGGGTCCGGTAGGCCCACCCGGAGCCACACCACGTCCTGCGGGACCACCACCGCGCCCTGCCGGTGGCACGAGCGCCCCCTACCGCCCTGGTGGCTCGAGCAACAGTCGTCCTGGTGGCAATGGCAAGGGCCGTTCCAGCGGTCGCTTTGTCGATCAGACCCGCATCAATGAGCGCATCCGTGCGCCAAAGGTGCGCGTCGTCGTGGAGGAGGGGCAGATTCAGCTCGGCATCCTGGTGACATCACAAGCCATCCGCATGGCGAAAGAGCGTGGTTTCGACCTGGTTGAAGTGGCTCCCAATGCCGATCCGCCCGTGTGCAAGATCGTCAACTACGGCAAATACAAATACATCCAGGAGAAGCACAAGAAGGAGGCCCACAAGCATCAGAAGGGCGGCAAGCTCAAGGAGATGAAGTTTCGTATCGGCATCGACCCGCACGATTACCTCATCAAGATCGTGCATGCCGAGGACTTCCTCGCGGAAGGCCACAAGGTGCGCATCCAGCTCCAATTCCGCGGCCGTCAGATGGCCCATCAGGAACTGGGGCATCTTCTGGCCAAGAAGATCAAAGAAGATCTGCTGACCATGGGTCATGTGGATCAAGATCCGCGCATGGCAGGGCGCAACATCAACATGCAGCTCAGCCCACTGCCGGAGCGCCAGCGCAAACGCAAGTTCAAGACGCACCTCACCGGCGTCACTGAACACAAGGACATCCTGCATGACGAAGGTCATGATCCACGCGAGGACAAGCACGACGATGACCATCATGATGACGATCATCATGATGACAATCACGCGGCACCCGCGCCTGAGTCAGCCCCGCCGCCACCTGCGGCTGAATAAAAATCACGAAAGGCGGGAGTTTTTGCTCCCGCCTTTTTTGTGTCATGCCACCGAAGCCGCCAACTCCCGCATGGCCTGCGCCATGTCCGGCGGACCAAAGGAAGAGGTGCCGCACACGAAGAGATTGGCCCCGTGTCGTTTCGCGATGGGAGCGGTGCTCGTGTAAATACCGCCATCGACCTCCAGGTGGTATTTCAAACCGTGCGTGTCGCGGTAATCGCGTGCTGCTGCCAGTTTGGGCATCGTTTCCTGCTCCATGAACGGCTGCCCGCCAAAGCCTGGCACCACGGTCATCACTAGCAGCAGATCAATGTCATTCACAAACGGCAGCGCGGCCTCAAACGGCGTGCTGGGATGCAGCGCGATGCCGCATTGCAGTCAGGCGGCACGGATGCGCTTTAGCGTCTCCGCCACCGAGGTATCGTAGTTCGCTTCGACGTGGATGGTGATGTTCTGCGCACCCGCTTTGATGAAACGCTCCAGGTAGTGATCCGGGCGGTGACTCATGAGATGCACATCAAGAAACATGTCCGTACTCTTGCGCACCGTCTGCACCATCTGCGGTCCGAAGGAGATGTTGTCCACGAACGCGCCGTCCATCACATCCAGATGCAACCACTGCGCACCGGCGGTGGCTGCGCGCTGCACTTCGGCGTCGATCTTCGACCAGTCGGAGGCCAGCAGGGAAGGGAGGATGAGATTCGTTGTGTGATCCATTCCCTGAGATAAGGTTCAGGGTTCAAAGTTCAAGGTTTGAGTTGCTGCGGACCCCGTTTATAAAACCCGCGTGACCGACACCCTGATCATCAATCCCTTCGACGACGAGCACTACATGCGCGACGCCCTGCGTCAGGCGCGCAAGGCTGCGAAGCAGGCCGAAGTGCCCATCGGCGCTATCATCGTACATCAGGACACGGTCATCGGCCGGGCGTGGAATCAGGTGGAGACGCTCAAGGACGCCACCGCCCACGCTGAGATGCTCGCCCTCACCCAGGCCGAGAGCGCCCTCGGCGACTGGCGGCTCACCGACTGCGATCTCTACGTCACCAAGGAGCCCTGTCCCATGTGCGCCGGGGCCATCATGCACTGCCGCGTCCGCCGCGTAATCTTCGGCTGCCCGGATCCCAAAGGCGGCGGTGCCGGCGGCTTCTGGAACCTCCTCCAAGCTCCGAACCTCAACCACCGCTGCGAAATCACCCCCGGCGTCCTGAATGACGACTGCGTCCGCATCCTCAAAGAATTCTTCGCCGAAGCCCGTCGCCGCCGTGCCGAGGGACTGGAGCACAAAAAGGGCATCGGCGTGGATGCTGCTGGGGACGGTGTCGTATTTGACGGCCCGTGAGATCAATTCTCCCCCACAAAACTCGCCACCACCTTCGGTTCTTCGCCGACTTTGATCGAGAACACCTCACAGCTTGCCGCGAACGGGTCCGTGGCATAGCGTTCGGCGAGATCGGCGGTGAATTCTTGCAGAATGTCGGTGCGGGCGGGGAAGATATAGATTGCATGGCGGTCGGGTGCGGCCACCCAGATTTCTTTGCCGAACAGTTCCTCGAAAATCT
>JBDNIB010000596.1:0-9403 GCA_041688535.1 Prosthecobacter sp. | reverse complement strand
GAGGACATCAAAGACCTCCCGGCGATGCGGCGTGAGGCGCACATCGGCTCCGAGGACAGCCAAGCGGCAGTCCAAGCCGGAGGCTTTGGCGGGCGGGCGTGAAGGGGAGGGGGGCATGATGCTTTAGAATTAGAATTGGAATGATTCTAATTTAACTTGAAACGACTCTTTCGCAAGCTCGGATGCCCTCAAAGGCCGAAAAATGCCCTCCTCCTGCGGAAATCCCTCACCTTCGTGCTATTCCTCCCCATGACCCGTACCCACGCCGATACCCTCCCTTGGACCCAGCAAAGCTCGCCGCAGGGCAAGTATGGCCTCGACCGCCGGTCCCTCTCGCTCGCCGCAGGTGGGCAGAAGGACACCGGCACCTGGGGCGGCGGTCACCCCTTCGACCTCGAAATCCACCGCATCCCACCGGGGAAAATCAATTTCCCGCTCCACGAGCACTCCGCGCAGTGGGAGGCCTACTACATTCTGAGCGGCAAGGGCAAAGTGCGCACGCCGCAGGGCAAGGAATCCATCCAGGCCGGCGACTACCTTGTCTTCCCGCCCGGGGAAGCCCACCAACTCATCAACACCAGTGCCGAAGACCTCACCTTCCTCGTGGTCGCCGACCAGCCGCAGTCCGACGTGGTCCATTACCCCGACTCCGGCAAATGGATGGTCAAACCCCAGCGCAAGTGCTTCGAAATGCAGGAGACCGACTATTTCAAAGGCGAAGAATGAGCCAAGCATCGCGCAAGCTTTGCAATTTCAAGATCAGGAAAAGCTGGCATGCTGAGGCATGAAGCCAACCCTCCTCATCACCTGCGCCTTGGCCGCCCTGCTCGCCAGTTGCAGCACCGCTCCGATCAAATCGGGTGACGACCGATCCTTCGCGTCGGCTCGCACCGTCCTCGAAACAAACTGCGTTCATTGCCACGGCGACAACCGCCTCTCAACCATGCCGCCAATCAACGACACGCAAGCGCTGGCCAAATTGATCGGCAATCACTGGATCGTGCCTGGCAATCCTCAGAGCAGCCGCTTCTTTCAGGTCGTCACCTTCCCCGATCAAGCCCCCGGCGCGATGCCGCCCACGGGCCACGCGATCAGCAAGAAGGATGTCGAAACCCTGCGCGCTTGGATTCAATCCGGTGCCGCCTTGCCAAAGACGAACACCGCGCTGAAGCCGGTCGGCCCGACACCGCGTTCCATTTGAGCACGGCTCAAACTGGCTGCATGACGGCCGCAAGCGTGTAGCATCCGCGCCCGCTTCGACCCATGCCGAGAATCCAATATCCCGCCGATCTCCCTATCACGGCCCGCCGTGGCGAGATCGTCGCGGCCATTCGTCAGCATCAGGTCGTCATCCTCGCGGGCGAAACCGGCTCGGGAAAGACCACGCAGTTGCCGAAAATGTGCCTCGAAGCGCTGGATGACCACGCCCTTGCGGGCGCAGCTACACGGCGCGGCCAGATCGGCTGCACGCAGCCCCGCCGCGTGGCGGCGATGAGTGTGTCGAAACGCGTCGCTGAGGAACTGAATGTGCCGTGGGGCCGCGAGGTCGGCCGCAAGATGCGCTTCAGCGACGACACCAGTCGTGACACGCGCATCAAGTTGATGACGGGCGGCATCTTGCTGGCCGAAATCCAGAGCGATCCCCTGCTGCGGACCTATTCCGTGCTCATTCTCGATGAAGCGCACGAGCGCTCGCTGAACATCGACTTCCTGCTCGGCTATCTCGTGGGTCTGTTGAAAAAACGGCCCGATCTCAAGCTCCTCGTCACCTCCGCCACGATCGACACCGAGGCATTTTCCGCCGCCTTCGGTGGTGCGCCAATTATTGAGGTCTCCGGGCGAATGTTTCCCGTCGATATTCGTTACGCGCCACTCGTTAGCGGCGAGGACGATTATGGTTTCATCGACGGTGCCGCCGCCGCCGTCGAAAACGCACTCATCGAAACCGATGACGGCGATGTGCTGGTATTCATGCCCACCGAATGCGACATCCGCGACACGCGCGATCTGCTGGAGGGCCGACTCGGCGCGGGTTTTGAAGTGCTGGCACTCTTTGGCCGCATGGCCTCCGCCGAGCAGCAGCGCATTTTTCAGCCGGGCCGCAAACGCCGCGTCGTCATCGCCACGAACGTCGCCGAAACCTCCATCACCATCCCGCGCATCCGTTACGTCGTCGATACCGGCCTCGCGCGCATCAGCCACTACAATCCGCGCACGCGCACCAAGCGCCTGCCTGTCGAGGCCGTGTCGCAAAGCAGTGCCAATCAGCGTGCTGGCCGTGCCGGCCGCGTGCAGGACGGCATCTGCATCCGCTTGTATTCGCAGGAGGACTTTGAGAAGCGCGACCGCTTTACCATGCCGGAGATTCAGCGCGCGAACCTCGCCGAGGTCATCCTACGCATGAAAGCCTACAAGCTCGGCGAGATCGAAGACTTCCCCTTCATCAATCCGCCCGTCAGCGCCGCCATCCGCGCTGGTTATGACCTGCTGCATGAACTCGGTTCGCTCAACGAAACGCACGAACTCACGCCGCTTGGCCGCGAGCTCGCCCGCCTGCCGCTCGATCCGACGTTGGGCCGCATGCTGCTCCAGGCGCGCGTTGAAAAGGCCCTGCCCGAGCTGCTCATCATCGCCGCCGGTCTCAGCATTCCCGATCCGCGCGAACGCCCCGAAGAAAAACGCGAACTCGCCAACGCCGCCCACAAAGCCTTTGCCGCGCCCGAGTCCGACTTCCTCACGCTGCTCAAGATCTGGAACGCCACGCCCGAAGCCTCCGGCGGCTCGCGCAATGCGCTGCGCAAATTCTGCAAATCAAACTTCCTCTCCTTCACCCGCATGCAGGAATGGCGCGATGTCTGGAAGCAGCTCTGCGATTCCTTCAGCGATGATTTAAGAGCCATCGACTCTGCCCCATCTGCCTCTCCGCCCCTCAGCGGCAAAAGCGAACGTCCAGTCAGCTCGACTTCACCGCAGAGAGGCAGAGGAGCAGAGAACGCAGATACAGACAGACGATTGGACGACGCCATCCATCGTAGCATCCTCGCCGCGCAGCTCGGGCACATCGCGATGAAGGAGGAGCGCAACCTCTACAAAGCTGGCGGCAATCGCGAAGTGTGCGTCTTCCCCGGCTCGAACCTCTACGAGCGCCGCGACAAGAACAGCAAGGGCAAGCCCGGCCAGGACAAAGGCCGCCAGCCGCTGTGGATCGTCGCCGGTGAGATCGTGCAGACCTCGCAGCTCTTCGCGCGCACGCTGGCGAAGATCGATCCGAACTGGATCGCCGAACTCGGCGCACATCTTTGCCACTTCAAATACAGCGAGCCGCAGTGGAATCTCAAATCCGGCCGCATCCTCGTCACGCAGTGCGTGCTCATTCACGGCCTGGAGGTAAAGCGCCAGCACATCGACTTCCTCAAGGTGGATGCCGTCGCCGCCACGCAGATGTTCATCCGCGCCGCTCTCATAGACCGCCAGGAGGTGCCCATCACGCTGCGCTTCTACGCGCACAACAACAAGCTGCGGCAGAAGATCGAAACGATGCTCACCCGCGTGCGCAGCAATCGCGTCTATGCCATCGAAGAGCGCCTGTTCCGCTTCTACGACGAGCGCATCAAAAACGTCTCATCGATCCATGACCTCAATCGCCTCGTCAAAGAGCACCTCGACGAGCAGCCCAATTTCCTCTGCGCCACCGAGCAGGATCTCACCGCTGGCGAGGAGTTTGAGGCCGATCTGCAGATGTTCCCGGATCAGGTCGCCCTCGGCAACACCGCGCTGCCCATCACCTACAACTACCTGCCCGGTGAGGAAACCGACGGCGTCACCGTGCGCGTGCCGGCGCAGCTCGCCGTACATCTCACCAGCGGTCAGGTGCAGTGGATGGTGCCTGGCATTCGCGAAGAACTCGCCAACGTCATGCTGCGCGCGCTACCAAAGGTCATCCGCCGCCAGTTGATGCCCATCGATCCGAAAGCACGCGAAATCGCCACCGCCTTCGATCCCGGTCGCGAAGACTTCCTCGTCGCGCTCGCCGATTTCATCACGCGCCACTACCGCATTCAGGTACGCGCCGAAGACTGGCCGCCACAAAGCCTGCCCGCGCATTTGCAGCCACGCGTCGAAGTGCTCGACCCGAACAAGAACACCGTCATCGCCGCCAGCCGTGATCTCGACAGCATCCGCAGCAGCATGCAGAAGCAGGACCTGCCCTCCGATGCCTGGGAGAAGCTCCTGCCCCGCGTCGAACGCTTCGCCTTGAAGTCCTGGTCCTTCGGCGACCTGCCGGAAACCATCGTCGTCGAAGAACTCAACGGCACCCCGATCCTCGGCTACCTCGGCCTCGACTTGCGCGAAGGCGAGATCGACGTCCGCCTCTTCCGCACCTCCGCCGAAGCCGCACGCGGCACACCTGCGGCCATTCGTCGACTCGCCGAAAACACGCTCGCCAAAGATCTCGTCTGGCTGCCCAAAGAACTCCGCAGCCTCGGCAGCGCGCCCGCGAAGCCGCAGCAATCAGGTAACTTCCAGGCCGCACTCTACCAGCTCGCCCCCCCCGCCGCAGCGCCGATGTCAAATCTCGCCCAGCAGGCCCACGAGCACATCTTAGCGCATATGCTGCGCCTGCAGCCCGTCTTTCCGCTCACCGAGAAACGCTTCTTCAAGCTCTGCGAAACCGTCCGCCACGATCTCCCCGTTGTCACCCATCGCGTGAAGGCACTCTTCACGCAGGTCCACGTCCTCCGCGCAAAGCTCCTCACGCTGCCGAAGCGCTACCCCGGCCTCGAAGCCGACCTCGCCCGCCTCATTCCCGCCGATCTCCTCGCCACCACACCGCATGAGCAGCTCCAGCATCTCCCGCGCTACTTGAAAGCCATCCAGGTCCGCAACGAACGCTGTCTCGCCAATCCCGCCAAAGACATCGATAAGTACAACCTCATCGCCGACTTCGACGGCTGGCCGTCCCACATCCCCAAATCCCAGCACGAAACCTTCCGCTGGATGATGGAAGAATACCGCGTCCAAGTCTTCGCCCAAGAACTCGGCACCGCCCAGCCCGTCAGCGTGAAGCGGTTGGAGGCGATGTGGGTGTAGCTGAGAGCGCTGGAGTTCTCAGTTGCAAGGAATCGCCCGCCCGGTCATCGTGGCCACATGACATCGACCATCACTCTTGGCAAAGCGGGCCGCCTCGTGGTCCCGAAGTCCGTGCGCGATCTGCTCGGCCTGCACGAAGGATCGCGGCTGCGCGTCAAAGCCATGTCCGGCAAGTTTGAAGTGGCCCCCGAGCCTGAGAACGTGCGAATCGAGATGCGCGATGGCTTTCCCATCATTCTTGGTGGTCCACCGCGCAAGCGGGGTGACATCGTTCGCGCCATCAAAGCCGGACGGGATGAAGCCACGGAGCGCGTCACCTCACGCCGTCTGCGCAAATGAAGCATGCAGTGGACACCTCCGTGCTGGTCGCCGCGCTGGATGGCGGTGATCCTGACCATGCCGCCTGCCGTCGGCTCTTGCTTGCGGAAAAATTCCACGCCCGCCCCCATGCTCTCACGGAGACATTTTGCACACTGACTGGCGGCAGACTCGCCATCCGTATCTCAGCGGAGGATGCGGCTAAAATCCTGCGCAAGCAGATGGCCCCGAGGCTGCGCATGATCGAACTCAGCGAGTCCGATCTTCTCGATGCCTTCGATGAGTCACAGCGTCGTGGCGTGCGCGGCGGAGCCATCTACGACTTCCTCCATCTCATCGCCGCCCGCAAAGCCGGAGCCACAAAGCTTTACACGCTCAACATGGATGATTTCAAATCGTTCCATCGTGCAGGAGACCCAGAAATCGTTCACCCCTGAGTTACGAGCTTTAAGACGTCGGTGGCTGCCCCGTCCGTGTGCGTGAAGCGTTGTGAGTTTCAGTTTACGCCACCACCTCAATCCTGCTCGTGCCACCCGCGCCGCGCACGACACGGATCTGCGTGGTGATGCGTTCCTTCATCGCTTCCACATGCGAGATGAGGCCGATGGTCTTGCCGGTTGAATGTAGATTCTCCAACGCGCTCATCGCGATCTCCAAGGTTTCTGCATCGAGACTGCCGAAGCCTTCGTCGATGAAGAGTGAGTCGATCGGGTGATGTCGGCTCGCCAGTTCGCTCAAACCGAGCGCGAGTGCCAAACTCGCAAGGAAACTCTCGCCGCCGGAGAGGCTTTCCATCGGACGATCCACGTTCGCTTGATAGAGATCGACGATGCGCAGGTCGAGTTCGTCGCCGTCAGCGGCCATGAGGCGATAGCGCTCCGCCAGCGTCTTCAGATGCTCGTTCGCCAAACTGATGAGCTGCCGCAGCGTGAGGGACTGCGCGAAGCGCGAGAACTTCGCGCCATCCGCCGAGCCGATCAGCTCTTTCAGCCGTCCCCAGCGCAGCGCTTCGGCCTCAGCCGCCTGTAGTTCGACTCCGCCAGAATCGCGACGCTTCCGTGCGTCGTCATCGTTGCGAATTTGCTGCTCCAGCGAGCCGAGTTCCGTGCGCTTGGTGGCAAAAGCATCGTTCAACGTTTTCGCGTTCGTCTCCAGCGCGCCCAGCGCTTCCGCGCCGAGCACGTTCTGCCCTGCAAACGGCTGTCGGCGGTCTTGAAGCTGCTCCAGCTTCGCCGTCGTCGCCACGATCTGGGTTTGCAGCGTGCTCAGTTTCGTTTCCGCTTCGCGCCAGACCTTCTCCGCTATTGAAGCGCGGGTTTCATGGAGCTGACGATCCTCCACTAGTGTCTTGCCACCAAGCAGTTCGCTCAACTGCGCCTTCAAGGCGTCCGCCTTCGTCCGCAGCATCACGCCTTCGGCTTTCAACTCCTCCAGGCGCTTCGTCTTCGCAGTCTCCTCCTGCTGCGCGAGCTGGATGTCGGCCTCGATCTTCTGCCGCTCGCCACGCTTCTGCGTGGCTTCCTGCTGTTTCTTGGTGAAGGCGACCGCGCGTTTGTCCAGAGCATCGACTTCGCGCTCGACATGGAGTGGCGACGATTCGTCGCCCAACAACGCTTCTGCAAGCCGACGACTCGTCGGCACTCCCAATTTGACTGCGTTTCGCGCCTTCTCCTCCTCCGCACTCCACTGCTCAATGACATCAGCCGATGGCGCTTGCAACTCATTCACGCGCTTCTTCGTCTCCGCGATACGCTTCTGCTCTGCGGCCACCTCTGCCTCGTTTTTCGCCAGATCACGCTCCAGCGCGGTCAGATCACGATTCGCTTTCTCGAACTGCTGCTGCACTCCCCTGAGGAGCTTCCGTGCGGCTTGAAGCTGCGATTCAAAATTCGTCTCCGCCTGCGCAAACGGATGTTCCAGCGCTCCACAGAGCGGGCATGCCGCGCCGGACTTCAAATCATGCCGATGCTCGTCAAAACCAGCCACCTGTTCCGCATGGCGCGTCAGCTCGCGTTGCGCCTCAATCGTCTTCGTGAGTCGTTCCAGCTCCGCACGCTCTTTTTTGGCCTTCGCAGCTCCTTCCGCACCTTGTTTCGTCAAAGCTACCGCCTGCGTTTCCGCTTCGTGGAGTCGCTGATTCAACGTCACCGCCTCCGCATGACGTTTTCGGCCCTCGGCGATTTTTTCAAATGCCGCGCGCCACTCGCGCACCGCCGCGCGTAATTTCGGCAAAGCATCACCAAGCTCCGCATCGCTCGCGTTTTGCTTGAGCCATGCTTCAAGAGCCTGCGTGGCTTCAAGGTGCGCTGTCAGTGCCTTCTCGGCGGTTTCGCGTCGGGCGGTGGCGTCCTTATGCTCCTTCGCCCACGTTAGATACATCGCGCGGCTCTCGCCGAGTTGCCGCTCGAACTGCTCGCTCTGCGCCGCCATGCCGGCGGCTTGTTCCCACACGGGCTCGCGCTGAGTGCGTTGCTGCTTCGCTTCATCGACGGCGGATTGGGTCTTGGAAACCTCGGTGGAAAGGTCTGCCTGCGATTGATTCTGCCCGCGGGCCGATTCGGTGAGCTTGGTGATCTCGGCGACGATGATCGCGTGCTCGCGTTGCGCGTGCAGTTGTTGAGTTGAGGCCTGGCTTTCGGTGTGGAGACGTGCGGCGGTTGTTTCGGCCTCGGTGAGGTCGGTTTCGAGTTTTGCGCGGCTTTCGCCGTCCAGCACCGTTACGGCACCGAGACGTTCTTTGAGCAGGGCCGCCGCAGACTCCTTCTCCTTGTGCGTGTTGTAGGCCAGCACGGACAGATCGCTGTAGATTTCCGTGCCCGTGATCTTTTCGAGCAGCTCCGCCCGCTCGTTCGGCTTCGCCTTCAAGAACGCGGCGAACTGCCCCTGCGCCAGCAGCACGGACCGCAGGAAGCGCTGCGCGTCCAGCCCGGTGAGCGATTCGATCATTGGGTCCATCTCGCGCCCCTTGTCGGCGAGGATCTCGCCCGTGATCGCATCTGCCAGCGTGCGCTGCACGGGTTTGAGATTGCCGCTCTTCGTCTTCCCCAGCCGCCACGTCGCGCGCAGCTTGCGACCGCCCGTTTCAAAGTCCACTTCGGCAAAACACTCCGCCGTGTGTCGGCTCATCATCTCATCCGCCTTGTCATTGCCGTAACGCGCCGCGCGGCCATACAGCGCCAGCGTCATCGCATCCAGCAGCGTCGATTTCCCTGCGCCCGTCGGCCCCGTGATCAAAAACACGCCCGCAGCGCTCAGCGGCGCCTCATTGAAGCGCACCTCATGCGTCCCGCTGAGCGAGTTGAGATTCTGGAGTCGTACGGCGAGGAGGCGCATGGAGTCATACTAGCGGGCCGGATGAAGATGAAAACCAACAGATTGCCAGAAGGCTCTGACGACATAGCTTGGCCCCATGAGAGCCAGCACGAATAAAACTCTGCCCAACAGACGAACGCTTCTCGCGTACGGTGCAAACCAAAGTGATGCCGCATACGCGAAAGTGCGGAGTGAACCAGAGTTGAGCCGTCAGCCACAGCAGCCAGACTTTCTCGCGCGTGCCCAGGCCATCTAAGGCGCTCAACCGGAAGGAATGCCGCTGAGTACCTTGGTGGCGATGGAGCGCGGTGAATGAATCCGAAACCGCACAACTCTCCATGCTCGTCGTTCTCGACACCAACATCCTCGTTTCCGGCCTGCGCTCGGTGTTCGGGGCATCAAACGCAGTTTTGAGGCGTCTGGCGCTTGGCGGTTTCCGTGCAGGGTTGTCCACCGCGTTGCTGTTAGAGTATGAGGATGTGCTCAACCGCCCAGGACTGGTGCCCAGCTACAATTCAGCCCAGATTGCGATCTTTCTGGATTCACAGCCATCCCATAGCCTGCCCAAAATGAGGAGCAAGTGGGTGGTTTACGCAGGGAGTGTGGCTGGGAAGTGCTGGAGGCCGAGTTGCGGTTTTCGATGGTTACTTTGCGTTACTCAGGCGAAATCAGGCGGATGCTG